>JBBQLF010000365.1:0-5504 GCA_038327695.1 Bryobacterales bacterium | reverse complement strand
TTCTACCGGGAAGGGCCACCAGGCGGGCCGCATCCTGGGTGCGGCCGCCAAAGCGGAGGCCGTAGTAGAGTTCGGTGAACTCGGTGACGGCGACCAGGCTGGTGAGTGCGAGTTTGATGATCATGGCAATTGTTCGATTCTGCCGAGGAGGGCCACCAGGCGGGCCGCATCCTGGGTGCGGCCGCCAAAGCGGAGGCCGTAGTAGAGTTCGGTGAACTCGGTGACGGCGGTGGCGACGGGGGCGGGTTGCAGGGTGCGGGCGAACTCGGCAGGGGTGGTGGCCGCGGGTTTGACCAGACCGCGGCGGCGCAGCGCGGCGAGCAGCTGGTGGTAGATCAGGCCGGCGTCGCCGGGTTCGGGCTGGCCCTGGCGCAGGCGGCGCATGCTGATCCAGGCTCCGCCGCGGGAGCGCAAGCGCGGGGCGGCCAGGAGCAGGGCGAGGGCGGCCAGGGCCGCCAGCAGAGCCGGGCCCCAATGCCAGGAAGGCGCGCGCCAGGCGCGGCGGAGGCGGGCCGAGGTCTGCTGGAACCAGTCCAGGCGGACGCCGCGGCGTTTCTGGTCCACTTCAAAGGCGAGAGTCAACTGGCGGTCCAGATCGTAGCCCAGGACCCACTCCTGCCAGAAGACGGACGCGGCATCGGCCCACAGGGCGAGGCGCGAGAGAGCGGTGGAGCCGCCACCGGGATCAGAGGGCGTGGGATCAAAGGTGAGCCAGCCTTCGCCCGGCACCCAGGCCTCCACCCAACTGTGGGCGTCGGAGGCTCTGACGACGTGCCAGCCGCTGAGCGGGTTGAAGCTGCCGCTGAGGAAGCCGACGGGCACGCGCGAGGGGACCCAGACGGCGCGCAGGAGGACGGCCATGGCGGAGGCGAAGTACTCGCAGTGGCCTTTGCGGGAGACGAAGAGGAAATGGGCGAGGGGATCCTCAACCTCGTGGTCCAGAGGCGTGAGGGAGTAATAAAAGTTCTCCCGCAGATAGCGCTCGATGGCCTGGGCCCGCTCGTAGTCGTTTTTGGCACCGGCGGTGATGGACTTCGCCAGCTCGATGACGCGCGGGTCCAAGGGAGGCAGGCGGAGATGGAAATTGCGGTCCGTCTCCGGCATCCTGCGGCGGGATGCGCCGGGTTGGCCGAGGGTGGCGGAGACGTCGTAGCGCATGGATTCAACGCCGGAGAACGCCGCGCGGTAGCCGGCGTTGGGTGTTTCGATGACGACGAGGCCCTGAGGGACGTGCAACTGCTCGACACGGCCGGCGAGGAAGAGCCAGTCCACGCCGGTCTGGTGCAGGACGACCTGATAGCCGATGCGGCGGCCAGCGCGGCGGCGTTCGTCGTCATCGACCAGGGCCAGCCAGCCTTTCTCGGGCCGCAAGGGCTTGCCTTGGCGGGAGGAGTTGTACCACTTGAGGCCGTTGAACTCGGCCAGCGCCAAGCCGCGCCAGCGGAGGTTGACCGGCTGAAAGCCCGATTCAAAACGGACGTGCATGACGGCCGCGCTCTGGCGGCGGATTTCGCCGATCTGGCCGAGGGTGACCTCGCTGGAGAAGCCGGAGACGCGCTGGGCCGGCGGCAGGAGGCGTTCCAGCGCCGCCCGCGCCGTGCGCGGCAGCACGAAGAAAAGGGCGGAGGTCATGACGAGAATGGCCAGCGTGGTGAGAGCCGTCAGGCGGCCGAGGCGCGGCCCAAACCGGCCGGCGCCGAGGGTCACCAACTGGCGGTTGCGGCTGGCGCGGAGGATCTCCGTGCTGGCCAGGGTGGCCACCGTGGCACAGAGGAAGAGCGCCAGGAAGATCAGAAACGACAGATTGACGGAAAGGACCGAGGCGGCCAGCATTTCGAGAAAAGCGATGATCTTCAGGAGGAAGTAGTCGCGCGGCCGCGTGGCGGTGAGCAGTTTGACGATGGCCACGAAGAAGACGAGGTGGACCGTGGACTGAAGGAAGTCCCGGCTGAGGTAGTAGTAGTCCAGCGGATAGAAGCCAATATAGGCGAGCGTCAGGGCGTTGACCCAGCGTTCCGGGATCTGGACGAACCTGCCGGAGACGGCCATCGCCAGACGGGCGAGCAGGGCCAGGCCAGCCAGCGCCGTGCTCCAAAGATCGAGCGCGCCGGATTGGAGGCCGCCGGAGGAGACCATCGCTCCATAGCCGCTGAGCAACATCGCCAGCAGCGAGAGTTCGAAGAAACGCTGGATGGATTCCGTGCGGAATACTACCGGCCCGCTGGCACCCATGCGCTCTCCATCTGTTTTGAGAACGTGATCAAGCTTGGCGTGGTCTCGGTGGGCGAGGAGCAGACCGCAAATACGTTGCCCTTGCGGAAGGAGACGGTGCCCGGTTCATTGCGCCACTTCTGCTGCGCCTCGAAGGCGGAGGCATCGGTTGGCAGGCCGAAGGCTTCCACCAGCACGGAGCCGCCCGAGTTCCTGTTCTTGTAGCTGGCTCGCAGCCATTGCACCGGCTTGAGGGCGCGAATGGCCTCCGGCGCCTGATCCAGCGGGGGGGATTCCAGGCCCGCGCGGGTCCAGCCTTCAAAGGAAGCGGGGGGCACGGGCACCGCCGGGGCGTGTGGCATCATGCTACAGCCAGCAAGCACGAGGCTAGCGGAGAGGAGCACTTTGCGTACGGCAGCCACCATGGACAAACAATACCATCGCCCGGCCGCGGATGAAACCATGTGATACAACCGAATGGTGAATCTCAGCTTGTTTCACGATACCCCCTGTTCCCTCCCGCTGGCGGCCCGATTTGCAGAGGATCGCCTGCTTTCCAAACTCCGGGCGGTCGACGCCAAGGCCCGCCGGAAGGGCCTGGACGCGCTGGACGCCACCAGGAGCCGGCTCATTCGGATCGGCATGGAGCATACATCCGATGGCCGGGTCACCAAGAACAGCTACGGGCTGTTTCATCTCCCCTGGCTGGCCGAACGGCACCCGGAGTGGGCGGCGCAGGTGGCGGGCGAGGTGGGGGAGATCCGCCAGCGGATTCACGCGGCCCACAAGACCAAGCTGAAATTTCTGATCTGGGTTGGCATGGGCGGCTCGGCCGAGGACAAGAGCATGTTCCGGGCTCTGGGCCTGCTGGCCAAGGGGCCGCGCTGTTATGTGCTGGACAGCACGGATCCGCTGAAGCTGAAGGCGATACTGGCCGCCATCACGGGCCGTTGCAGCGGCTCGCTGAAGGCGGCGCTTGAATCCACGCTGGTGGTGGGGCAGGCGCTCGGCATGACCTCTTATGAGCCGCTGGTGAATCTGGAAAAGCTCTCGCTACTGTATGAGCGGCACGGCATCGACGGGCGCGCCAACTTCGTGTACATGACGCTGCCGAATTCGCTGCTGGATCAGTTCGCCGGGCCGCGCGGCTACCGCAAGGTGGAGCTGCAACTGGACAACGGCAACTCGACTTCCGGACGCCATTCGGGGCCGATGACGCGGGGCAGCCTGTATCCGCTGGCACTGGCCGGTGTGGATCTGGGCGCCTGGATTCGAGCGGCGTTTCTGGGCGAGCGGGAGATCCACACGGCCTGGAGCCTTTCCTCGTTTCTCCACGCGCAGGGCCGGGCCGGGCGGGACAAGGTGACGCTGCTGACGGGGAAGTCTCTGGCCGGCATCGCGCTGTGGACCAAGCAGAATGTGGAGGAGAGCCTCGGCAAGAGTGAGGAACTGGGGATCAAGGTGGTGATCGGCGAGCCGTTCAAGATGACCGGCTACCGCCCGCACAAGGACCAGCGCCAGGACCGGGTGTTCCTGCTGATCGAGCGCAAAGGGGAGCCGGCGCTGGACCGCGTCCAGCTCAATCTGCTGAAGCGCGCCGGCTACCCCATCGCCGTGCTCACGCTGGACAAGGCGGCGCCGATTTCGCACTACATGCAGTTCATGCACTACGCCGTGTTCGGCCTGGGCTGGCTGCGGGACATGAATTTTGTGACGCAGCCGGGCGTGGAGTTGTACAAGGCGATCACGAATCCGCTGTATCAGAACGGGCTGTTTCAGGGCGGCATCGAGAACACGCCGGAGTGGAAGCAGTTGATCGGCTCGCCGCGGCAGATCAAGTGGCGGGGCGGCGTGACGCTGCACTATGACCGGCTGCCGTGCGGATTTGAACTGCGCGGGCGGGACGCGGCCTCGGCCTACGGGGCGCTGCTGCAGCAGTTGTCCGACGCCGGAACGATTGAATACGGTGAGTTGACCGCGTTTGGCGACACGCGTTTCGACAAGCGCGGGCAAGCGCTGCGCAAGGTGCTGGACAAGGCGGCCGCGGGGTTGTTCCGGGACCGGCTGAAGCTGCCGGTGGACGTCTATGAAGGGCCGGCGATGAACCACTCCTATCACGAGATGATCATCGGCCACGGCCGCTGTCTTTCCACCGTGCTGCTGCCGCTGAAGGCCGATTCCATCCCGGAGGCAGGCTACACAGCCGACTACCACCGGGCGCAGTTTCTGGCCACGCAGATGGCGCTGGAGCAGCGCGCGCGGTTCGTGGTGGCGATCACGATCAAAGACACGTCAGAGGCGTCGCTGGGAGCGCTGACGGAGTTCTTCCGGGCGGCGGCGGCCAGCCTGCCGCGCCTCTGAAGGCTATCGCCTGGCTGTTGGCTGCCAGGCTTGTTCGATCTCTTCCAGCGTGGAGTTCTATGTCTCCGGCACACAAGACACCTCGGAGGTGTCATTGCGGGCGCTGGCCGAGTTTTTCCGGGCGGCGGCGGCCAGCCTGCCGCGCCTCTGACCGCTTTCGCCTGGGCCGCTATCGCCTGGCTGTTGGCTGCCAGGCCTGTTCGATCTCTTCCAGCGCGGCGTTCTTTGTCTCCGGCACACAAGACAGCGCGGAGGCGTCGCTGGGAGCGCTGACGGAGTTTTTCCGGGCGGCGGCGGCCAGCCTGCCGCGCCTCTGACCGCTATCGCCTGGCTGTTGGCTGCCAGGCCTGTTCGATCTCTTCCAGCGTGGCGTTCTTTGTTTCCGGCACGCGGTAATAGGTGTAGATAGCCTGCGTCAGCGACATGGCCGCCAGGAAGCCGAAGGTCGCCACTTTGCCCAGTTGGTTGAAGGCCAGCGGAAAGAACAGGACCACGAAAGCGTTGGTGATCCACTGAGTCAACACGGGCACAGCCATGGCTGTGCCGCGAATGCGGTTGGGGAAGATCTCGGCCACCAGAGTCCAGAAGACGGGGCCGATGCAGGACGCAAAGAAGGCCAGGTAAGCCAGAATCAGCACCAGCACGAGCGTGCCTTGAAAGCGGTCCAGGGCGGCGGCCACGGCCAGCAGGAAGAGCGCCACGGTCATGCCGAGGGAGCCTACGATGTAGAGCGGGCGGCGGCCCCAGCGGTCAATCACCCAGAACGAGATCAGGGTGCAGGCGAAGTTGGTGAGGCCGATGACGAAGGTGGAGAAGAGAGCGGCATCCATCTTCCAGCCGGCCGAACGAAAGATGGTGGGGGCGTAGTCAATGATCGTGTTGATTCCGGAGACGTGAACGAGGATGGCGAGCCAGAAGCCGACCATCACCGG
>JBBQLF010000364.1:0-5512 GCA_038327695.1 Bryobacterales bacterium | reverse complement strand
CGGCGCCAATCAGCGGCCGTCGAAGGTAGTCTATGACCGCGCCAACTCCTCCATTGCGCTGGCCAAGCCGGGTGACCTGGACTGGCAGGCGATCTTCGCCGGCGCCGGCTGGTTCCATGTCACGGGCATCACGCCGGCGCTGTCGCAATCGGCCGCCGATCTGTCGGTGGAAGCGGCCCAGGCGGCGCAGGCCCTGGGTGTGCCGGTGTCCTGCGATCTAAACTACCGCAAGAACCTGTGGAAGTACGGCAAGACAGCACAGGAAGTGATGTCGGAACTGGTCCTGCATGTCGACTACGCCATCGCCAACGAGGAAGACTGCCAGAAGGCACTGGGCGTGAAGATCGACGTGGATGTGCACTCGGGCAAGCTGGATTCGGCGCAGTACGAGAAGCTGGCAGAGAAAGTGCTGGCTACTTATCCGAATCTGAAGGCGATCGCCATTACGCTGCGCGAGAGTTTCTCGGCGTCGCACAACGGGTGGTCGGCGTGCATGCACAATCGCGAGCGGTTCATGATGAGCCGGCATTACGACATCACGCACATTGTGGACCGCGTGGGCGGCGGCGACAGCTTCGGCGGCGGCCTGATCTACGGTTTGATGAGCCTGCCTGCGCAGGAAGACGCGCTGGAGTTCGCCGCGGCCGCTTCGTGCCTGAAGCACTCAGTCCCGGGCGACTTCAACCGCTTTACCAAGGCGGAGGTGGAATCCCTTCTGAAGGAAGGCGGCAGCGGGCGCGTCCAGCGCTAGCCGGGCCGGGGGAGCCGGTGGGCTCCCCGTTACTGCACCGGCTGAGCGCGGAAAGAGGTGTAGGCGCCGGTCGGAGAGAAGCGCAAACCCAATACGGAGATCTCCCCGGACGGTGCGGAGATCTCCATGGTGCCCGCCTTACCTGCCAGATCCTTGGAGAGCTCCGTGAGGGCAATCGCCCTGTGGCCCTGAACGGGCAACTCAGGCAGAGCAATGCCCAGCAGGCGCTGGCCCCGCTCGTCCCGGAAGTTGAGATTGACTTGCGCCGTCGAAGACGCGCTCAGGTTCGCCATGGCCACCGAAGTGGTGAAGCCGCCGGTGTTGTCAAACGGCAGGCTGAGACGGCTGGGCGTGCCGACGTTGACCGGCACGGCCGCCTCCTGGGCCGGTGTGCCTGGCAGGGCGCGCCGGAAGACGGCGAAGCCGGTGACCTGCTGCCCGCTGACGACTTCCGCCCATCCGGATTGGACCGTGGGGCTCACACCGGACGTACGGATGGTGACGGAGCTTCCGGCTGGAATAGAGATCAGATCCGGGTTCACACCGTCTTCGAAACCGATGGTCCACGGCTCGGTAGCATTATTGGTGGTAGACCGCCAGAACTTGAGCTGGACCTGCGCCGTCGGGGCGTCGTTGTTGACCAGTGTGATGGCCGTGCGGAACTCGCCGCCGTCGGCAACTTGCGGGATGGACTTCCGGCCAGTGGGCCGCCGGTTGAGAGATTGCGCCTCGAAACTGGTGAACGCACCGGAAGGGGAGAAGCGCAGGCCCAGCATGGAAATATAACCGTCCGATGCCCAGAAATCGGCCGTGCCGCTGAGACCCTGGAGGTAGGGGAACTCGCGGGCCAGCTCGAAGGCCGTGTGGCCGCGGGCGGGGAGATCCTTCAGGCGGTCGACGCGAATCACCTGGCCGGACGGATCGCGGAAGGCCACGCGGACCCGGCTGATCTCGGCGGAGCTGAGATTGGCGATGGCGAGGGAGGTTACGTAGCCATTGGTGTTGTCGAAGGGCAGCAGGTTGCGCTGCATGAGGCTGGAGTTGATCGGCACGGCGGCCTCCTGAATGCGGCCATCGGGCTGCACCTGGCGGAACACGGCCGATCCGCTGATCACCTGGTAGGAGACCACCTCGCCCCATCCGGACGAGATGGAAACGGCGGCGCCGGAGGTCTGGACCGTCCACGAAGAGCCAGCGGGAATCGTGATCTGCTCCAACGGTGCGTTGCCCTCCATGGGCGGATTCCAGGCCGTGGTGGTCCGCGTGGCCGGATCGGACCGGTAGAACCGCAGCGAGACAACCGCCGGCACGCTGTCGCTGTTGACGACGGTGATTGAGGTCTTGAAGCCGCCGCCGTCGGCGACCTGCGGGATGGCATTGACGCGCGCGGGCTCCAGCATGGTCTTCACCGGGACGAGGACGGAAGGGGAGCCGTCCCGCGGCGCGATGGTAATGCTGTCCTCGCGTGGCAGCGTCGGCGCATTGAACGGGTTCACGCGAACCTGGAAGAAGACCGGGGTCACACCCTCGGAGAGCGAGATATCCACTGGCGTGGAACCCGCGCTGGGTATGGCGTCGAACGAGATGCGCCCCTGAGGTGAGATGACCTGAACCGGCTGCTGGGGCGGCACCATGGTACCAAACACGTAGAAGTTCAGCTGCGAGGGGATGGCACTGATCCGGGCACCCTGCTGACCCACCTTCAAGGTCACGGGAATCTTGCCGCTCATGCCAGGCACGGTCACACCAGTGAAACGGATTTCGCCCTGCAAGGTGGCACCGGGCTCCAGGCCGGTGGCGCTGACACGCACCTGGATGGTGTCGTTGGAGTTCAGCGGCGACGGCGCAGTGAAGCTGAGCCAGTTGGGCGAACCGTTCTGGATCACCACCGAGGCCGCGATGGGCCGCACGGTGCTATCGGAGAGGGTGATCAATACGGACTTGGATTCGGTCGTCTCCGGGCCGGCGCCGAATTCCAGAGAGGGCGGCGTGAACACGAAAGTGAGCGTCTGTACCTGGACGGTCACATCGAGCGTGGCCACCGTGGCTCCGGTGCCCGGCGGTGGAGTGACAGTGATCTTGCCCTTGGCCACGCCGCCGGCCATCTGCGCCGGGTAGACGGTCAGAGTGAAGTCCTGCGTCGAGCCGGCGGCGATGGTGCCGCTGGCGGGCGTAATCGCCATCCAGGACTGGTCGCAAGCCGCCTGGTAGCTGGTGACGGCGCCGTAGTTGTTCAGCGTGATGCGGGTGATGATGGGAGCGGTGGCGCCGGCCTCGACGCTGAGTGCGACCGGGCTGGAAAGCCAGATCAAGAGCGGCGCCTGGCCGTAGCAAACTGGCAGGCACATCGCGAAAAATAGAGCTGGAACAAGCCTCATCTGGTTTTCTCCCTCTCACAAAAGAGCCAACATATCCGGATCGGCCCGACAGAGCCATCATATGGTCCATGGGCCGCTGGACGCAAAGGGTAATGGCCATGCCATCATGGAAGGATGAGAGCAACTGCTATGGTTGGCGTCTGGTTGGGGCTTGCTCTGGGAGCCACAGCCCAACAGAAACCGCTCATGCCCGGCACCTACGTCCCACCGGCCGCGGAGGAGCGAGTCGATTGGTGGGCGCAATCCACGCTCGGTCCAATGAGTTGGTTGACCGGCGGCTTTGGTTCCGGCTGGAGTACCATTTTCAACTCGCCCAAGGAATGGGAGCGCAGTCCGGAAGGGTTCGGGCGGAGGCTGGCGTCCCGAACGGCCAACGTGGCCATGTCGAACGCCCTGGATGCTGGTCTGGGCGCAATCTGGGGTGAGGATCCACGTTTCCACCGCAAGGGGTCTGGCAGTTTCGGCAGCCGGGCGGGCTATATCGTGAAAATGACCTTCTATGCGCCCTATCGGGACGGACGCACGCGGTTCGCTTTCGCCCGGACCATCGGAAACTTTGGCGGGAACACAATCCAGAATTCCTGGATGCCGCCGAGCGCCAGGGGCTTCGACCGGATTGCCTTGAACTCGACCATCGGTTTCACTGCCCGCGCGGGCTCCAACGCGTTCAAGGAGTTTTGGCCGGATATACGCAAGCGGGTCTTCAAGAAGTGAACCGCCAGGGCGGACGTGGGCGCTGGCAGTTTGCGATGCCCGTATAATTGAAGGCAAGCACCTATGTACTCTCGTAGACAGGTTATTCTGGGCGGCGCCGCGGCCTTGGCCGGCGCCAATGGGGCGCGGGCGCAGAAACCGGCGCCGGATGCCGCCAAGCCTCAGCTCAAGGCGGAAGAGGCGTTTCGAACCACCGCCAGCGAAGTGATCGTGCCCGTGACCGTCACCGATGTGAGCGGCAGGTTCGTCAGAGATCTGGACAAGGCCGACTTCGAACTGCTCGACGAGGGCAGGCCACAGCAGATCACCTACTTCACGCGCGAGCGCAATCAGCCGGTCGTGATCGGCTTCCTGATCGATCTGTCCAACACCAACCGCCTGCACTGGGACAAGCTGAAAGAGGCCATTCAGGATCTCGTCCTGGCTACGATGGAGCCGGAAGCCAAGCCAGACAAACGGTTCTCCGGTTACATGATCGGCTACTCGACCGAGGCCGAACTGATGGTGAACACGACATCGGATCCGGAGAAAATTCTGGAGCGGGTCCGCAAGATCAAGCCGGGCGGCGGCGCGGCGCTCTACGATGCCCTGTACCAGGCCTGCACGAGCCGCACCCTGGTGAAGGGCGAGCCCATTGAACCTCGGCGCGTCATTGTGATTGTGGGCGACGGCCACGACAATTCCAGCAAGAAGAACCTGAACGAGGTCGTCGAGTTGGCCCAGCGCAATCTGGTCACGATCTACGGCGTTTCCACGGTGGCGTTCGGCTTCACCAATGAAGGCGACCCCAATCTCAGACGGCTGGCCGACGCCACGGGCGGGCGAGTGGTCTATCCGCTGGAGAAGGTTTACTCCGACGTCAGCGGCTACCTGTCGACGCCTTCCGACGAAGGCAACTTCGCGCTGAAGGTGGGCACCGGCGGCTATGCCTCCGCTATCATGCGCGGCATCGTCAACGCGATTTCGGCGACGGCGGGCGAGATAACCACGCAGTACATCCTGCGCTACTCGCCGGCCAACTCGGACCAGCCTAAGGCGTACCGGAAGATTGTAGTGCGAGTAAACCTGCCCAATGTGATCGTCCGGGCACGGGAAGGCTACTATCCATTCGCTCCCTAGCCGATAAGAGTTTTTGCGGCCATGCCCACGTCTGACCAGTTCCGCTCACCGCTCACAACGCGAACCGCGGAATATCGCGTCTTCGAGGCGCTGGGCGAAAATTGCGGCATCGTGCTGACGGACCCGGAGACGGGGGAGTGCGCGTTCCGGTTCCGGCGCGATTGGGAGGAGTTCGCCGGCGATGAGGCCGAAACGCTGCGCGCCATCGCGGAGGACCTGCCCGGCAAGCAGCGCGAGATGGGCACGGGCCCGTTTCTCAGCTGGCTGGACGAGTCGCTCTCAAACACATTCCGGGTGGAGGCGCCTTGCCCTACTTTGTGCGGCGAGCTGGAGCGCACGGCCAACACGCTCTACCGCCGCTCCGTGCACTCCACGGTGCGGCGCTACGAGACCCACCTGCCACTAATCCCGATTGACCTGGCCGCCGGCGCGCTGGGTGAGGATCGGGCGGCCGGCGCCAAGGAGTGGATCGAGGCCGAGGTTCCGGGCCGGCGCGGGCTCACCGAGGATTTCTTCATCGTCCGCATTCACGGGCGCTCCATGGAGCCGC
>JBBQLF010000363.1:0-5518 GCA_038327695.1 Bryobacterales bacterium | reverse complement strand
CACTCGCCGCTCGGTCAGCGACAACACGCGGGAACCGATATTGGGCCGGTGCCAGCCGGGCAGAATCAGGAAGCGGCTGTTGTTGGCGATCAGGTTCAGCCGGCCATACTGCGAGCGAAAGTCCCAGCCGATCCAACGATCACGAACGCCGCATTTCAGCGCCGCCG
Organism: Bryobacterales bacterium; assembly: GCA_038327695.1. Taxonomy (GTDB): domain Bacteria; phylum Acidobacteriota; class Terriglobia; order Bryobacterales; family Bryobacteraceae; genus Paludibaculum. Next base: position 5,351 of record JBBQLF010000363.1, on the reverse strand, counting down.
CCGACAGGCTCAGTTGCGCCACCCACTGCTCGCGCCAAATCGCGACATACCAGACCGTCTCACCAATCTTCGCCAGCGCGCCGAGATAGTGGTGACGCGCCATCTGCTCTTGATACCGCGCTTCCTCGCTTCGTTCGACCGGGCGGACCCGGATTTCCATGAGTGCTTCGCCTGTGAATTCCGCCAATTCCATTCAAAGATTTATATCAGGAATCCTTGGCGTTGTCCAGCTTGTTAGGCCAAACCGTTGAATCTACGTGGATCTCGGAGAAGAGCAAATTCACCCTGGGCCAAAGGCCGCCAACCCTGGAAGCCCGGCGGCGCGGAAGCCATCGCCGCCATGAAGCACCGCCAGCAGATGGAATTGGACGACGCCGTGGTGAAGGACTTCGTCGCCACCGACCGACTGTACCGCCGCGCCCTGGCCACCCGCGCGCCGGCCCCCGACATCGCCAAGCTCCGCCTCGATGTCGAGCGAAAGGTCTTCTCGGTGAATTCCAGCTACGGCGCCAAGCTCATCATGAAGCACCAGACTCTGCCTGCCGACCAGAAAAACTACACACGCATTCTGCGGGAAGTCCACGAGGAACTGACGCCTCAACTGGGTTCCAGCCTGCGCGCTGGGCGCCTGGTCGACGGGAAAACCGTCGGCCACTACGACGGCAACATCCGCATGGTGCCCATCCGCAACGCCTCGGGCGGCGATACGCCCGGCGTCGACTATGATCTTGCCCTGGTGGAGCATGCGAATTTCCGCCGCGGTCCCGGCGGCAAACTCGTACCCAACGTCTGGTTGACCTGCGACGGCGTCCCCGCCTCGCCCCATGCTCTCCGTGAGGACGCACAGAAGGCCTTTGATCGCCTCTTCCGCCAGCGCACAGGCTACTCGGCCAAGGTCTCGCTCGAAAACGTCACCATCTCCACCCACCCGGAAGCCTACGCCGAACGCGCCTGGTTAAACGTCAAGGACGGCCGCTTCACTAAGCCGCCAGACCCCGCCTGGGCCCAGCAGGCCGCCGCCGTCACGCGCTACAAGGCCAACGAAATGCAGCACGACGCCAAGTTCCTGCTCGGCTAGAACGGCATGCCGCCCTGACCGGCAGGGCGCGCGTCCGGCTTCGGCTGCCTCGGCAGCATCTGTTCGCGGTTGGCGGTCTGGACCACCAGTGAGGCGACGATGGCCGACATCTGCATCATGTCCGCGCGGGGCACGCGATCATAGACGTCCATGTTGGAGTGGTGGACGCGCGTCTCGTACTCCAGCGGATCCTGGATGAACTGGAAGCCGGGCAGGCCGACCGCATCGAAGCTCTGATGGTCCGTTCCGCTGGTGTTGCGGATGGTGACCGTGTCGGCGCCCAAATCCTTGAACGCCGGAATCCACGCCTCAAAAACCGGCCGCGCCATCTCATTGCCCTGCAGGTAGATGCCGCGAATCTTGCCGGCGCCGTTGTCCACGTTGTAGTAGGCCGAGAGCTTTTCCCACTCCGGCAGGGTCTTCATGTTGGCGCGGTCCGCAAAGTGCTTGGCCACGTAGGCGCGCGAACCGAGCAATCCCTCTTCCTCGGCGTCCCACAGCCCGATGCGCACGGTGCGGTCCAGCTTGAGGTTGAGCTTCTTGATGATGCGCATCACTTCCAGCATAACGGCGGTGCCGGTCCCGTTGTCCGATGCGCCCGTGCCGGCGTGCCAGCTATCCAGGTGGCCGCCAATCATCACGATCTCGTCCTTGTGCTTGCCGGTGCCGGGGATCTCGGCGACGACATTAAAATTATTGGTGTCCGGCTCGAACCACTCGTTTTGGATCTCCACTTCCAGCTTGACGGGGATCTTTTTGTCCAGCAGGCGATAGATCCGGTTGTACTGCTCCACGCTGAGCACCATCATCGGCGGAGTCTGCGGCTGCTTGACGTCGCGCGTGCCGCCGTTGGAGGTGAAGTACGTGCCCATGTCACCCCGGCTGTTGGCGATGATGAGCCCGGCCTTCTCCTCCCGCAGGAAATCGGTGAGTTTGCGGCGGAACGCCATCATCTGCATGAAGTTGACGGGTGGCTGTCCGGTCGGCATTTGCATCCGCCCGCCGCCGCCGATCTGGGCGACCGTCAGCTCGGCCAGCTCTTGCTCCGTGTAGCGATGGTTGTCCGCCTTATCGTGCAGCGCGATGTCGCGCGCCGCGTCCGTGAGCACGATCTTGCCGGCCAGCTTGCCCTTCCACTTGGCCAGATCCTCGTCCGTGCGAAGGACCGCCAGGATGGGTTCGCCTGAGACCACGCCCTCGGTTGACGCCGTGAAGGCCTGCGGCGCTCCCACCAGCGGCGTGTAGTTCGGCGCGGTCATGGCGGCCACGAACTTCTTGTTGGCCCAACCGCGGCCAAAGCCGGTCCAGGGTTCCAGTTGGGCGTTATCGATGCCCCAGTCCTTCAGCGTCTTCACCGCCCATTCGGCCGAGGCCTTGTAGCTGGGCGAGCCGGCCAGGCGGGGTCCGTGCACCTCAGTGAGGTACCACAGGTGGTCCATTACCTTGGAGTTCTGGAAGGCTTCCTGCTTGATCCTGTAGATGGAGTCGAGATCCGGTTTGTCCTGGGCCGAGCCGAGCAGGGCCAGGCCGAGGGTGCAGGCTGCGAGACGGGGAAAGAAATGTGTCATAGGGAGTGTTTCCGAGCTTATCAGTGGCGATCTTGGAACGGCAAGCCGGCTGCACGGCCGGGCCAATGCTGCGCCAATTAAGATCGGCGCATCCGCTCCCGGAATCGTTACCCGGCCGGGTCAGGAAATGCTACGGGACTCACCGGGAATGATTCGGGCGCCAAGGGTGCTTAACCGTTTTGGAGGATTTCACGTGTTCAAGCGAAATCGCTCTCTGACGGTCGCGGCTCCGATTAGATTCAGCTACTTGCAGAGCCGCGAGCGTCAGCGAGCGTCGCCGCTCCTCAAAGCGGTTAAGCACCCGGGCGCCAATCCGATTGCTACCTTCGCCCGTTTCGGTAGATAATGGGGGCAGGGATTCGGAGAACCGGGCCCAGCCTCCCGACTGCTCCGTGTGGAGTCATAACCTAAAGTGAAGCGCTCTACCAGCGACGAAACTCTCCGCTGTTCGTTCTGCCACAAAAGCCAGGATGTCGTCGGCAAGCTCATCTCTTCGCCGAGCGATTATCCACGTGCCTACATCTGCGATGAGTGCATTGCCGTTTGCAACTCCATCCTGGAAGACGACCGGCCCGAGAAGCCCTACACGACGCCTCACAAGCTGCCTAAGCCGCTGGAACTGAAGGAATACCTCGATCAGTACGTCATCGGGCAGGAATCGGTCAAGAAGAAGCTGGCCGTCGCCGTCTACAACCACTACAAGCGGATTCAGATGAACCGCCAGCGGGTGGGTGACGTGGAAGTGGCGAAATCCAATATCCTTCTGATCGGCCCCACAGGCACGGGCAAGACTCTTCTGGCCCAGACGCTGGCGCGGATCCTGGATGTCCCGTTCGCCATTGTCGATGCCACCACGCTGACTGAGGCGGGCTATGTCGGCGAGGACGTAGAGAACATTATTCTCCGCCTCCTGCAAAATTCCGACTGGGACGTGCAGCGCTGCCAGACGGGCATCATCTACATCGACGAGATCGACAAGATCTCGCGCAAGGATGAGAATCCCTCCATTACGCGCGACGTCTCCGGCGAAGGCGTGCAACAGGCCCTGCTGAAGATTCTGGAAGGCACCACCGCCAATGTGCCGCCGCAGGGCGGGCGCAAGCACCCGCATCAGGAGTTCACCCCGGTGGACACCACCAATATCCTGTTCATCTGCGGCGGAGCGTTCGTTGGTCTGGAGAAGATCATCGGCCGGCGGGCCGGCAAGAAGAGCATCGGCTTCAAGTCCGAGGAGGACAGAGCGGCCAGTCCGGCGCGCAGTGTGCAACAGCGCGACATGGCCTTGTTGCAGCAGTTGCAGCCGGAAGACCTGATCCGCTACGGCTTTATTCCCGAGTTCATCGGCCGCATGCCGGTGGCCGGGGTGCTGGAAGATCTGGACGCTTCGGCGCTGGTGCAGATCCTGACCAAGCCCAAGAACTCGGTCGTCAAGCAGTATCAGAAACTGTTTGAGTTCGAAAATGTTAAGCTGAAGTTCAGCGATGACGCGCTGGAAGCCATCGCCGAACAAGCATTGCAGCGCAAGGTGGGCGCTCGCGGCCTCCGGATGATTCTGGAAGAGCTCATGCTGGACTTGATGTACTACCTCCCGTCGTACAAGAAGGTACGGGAGTTTCTTGTCACGCGGGAGATGGTTCTCTCGCAGAAGATCAACTGGTCGCTCCTCGAAAAGGCCGGCTAAGCCTTTCCATCCATCGCCGCCAGCCCGGCCGGTCCGGCGCACCGGCGCGGAAATCGATATCATCTAACCAGAAAATAACCGGAAAACCCCAAACATCACGATGAGTACTGCAAAAGAGAAGTCCGACAGCCGGCGCCTTCCCATGATGCCCATTCGGGACGTGGTCATCTTTCCCCACATGATGACGCCGTTCGTAGTGGGCCGGGAGTCCAGCGTGCGCGCCCTGGAAGACGCGCTTGCGGGCGAGAAGAAGATCTTCCTCTCCACCCAGCATGACGCCAGTATCGACGAGCCCCGCCCTGAGGACATCTATCAGGTTGGCACCATCGCCAACATCGTCCAGTCCGTCAGAATGCCCGACGGCAACATCAAAGTGCTGGTGGAGGGCATGGAGCGGGCCCGCATTTTATCCGTGGTGGAAGAAGACGGTTTCTTCCGGGCTACCGTCCGCACCTACAACGTCAAGGTGGAGACCGGTGCGGCTCTGGAGGCGTTGACCACCCGCGTCACGTCGCTGTTTGAGCAGTACGTCAAGCTCAGCCAGAACGTCAACTACGAGACCATGATCGCCGCCATCCGTGTGGACGATCCCGGCAAGCTGGCCGACACGGTGGGCGCCAATCTCCAGCTCACCATTGAAGAGAAGCAGGAACTGCTCGAAATCTTCAACCCCATCGACCGGCTGACGCGCGTGGCCGACATGCTGGACATCGAGATTGAGAAGCTCAACGTGGACCGCACCATTCAGGGCCGCGTCAAGCGCCAGATGGAGAAGGCCCAGAAAGAGTACTACCTCAACGAGAAGATCAAGGCCATCCAGAAGGAACTGGGCCGCGGCGAGAAGTCCGAGTTTGACGAACTGCGCAAGCGGATTGACCAGGCGGGCATGACCCCCGACGCCAAGGAAAAGGCGATGGCGGAATTGCGGCGTCTGGAGCAGATGCCGCCGATGTCGGCCGAATCCACCGTATCCCGGAACTACCTGGATTGGATGCTGGCCGTACCGTGGAAGAAGAAGTCGAAG
>JBBQLF010000362.1:0-5519 GCA_038327695.1 Bryobacterales bacterium | reverse complement strand
GTGGCGGCCACGGTGGGGTCCACGGTGAGCTTGACGTTCCCTGGAGTCATCGTCTCGGTAGTGAGGGCGCGCAGCCAGGCCGCCGATGGCGGCGTGTAGGCGATTTCGCCCACGGCGAACGGCAGCGGAGCGGCGCTGCTCTTGACGTCCACCTGCTTCATCGTCTGCGACGTCAGCGGACGCTGCAGGTTGAAGGTGACATCGGACGGGCTCAGCGTGAGGAAAGACGTGCTGCTAATGGTCAGTACCAGACGCGCATTGGCGGTGTTGCCGATGCCGCTCACTTCGACATTGGCGAAATAGGTGCCGGGGACCATATTCGCTTCCGGTGCGGCCTGCACGGTGATCGCGCCAGCCGGCAAGGTGCCGGAACCGGCGCCGCCGGCGGATTGGCCGGCCACCGGGCCGAGGGCGAACCACGCGCCCCCGGTCGGGCTCACGGCCTTGATTGTGTAGTTGGCGCCCGCTGGCACGGAGGTGACATTCAGCGTCTGCGGCGCGCTGGGATCCTTGTCACCCAGCTTGAAGTTAAAGTTCAGCGTGCTGCTGGAAAGAGAGAGGATGGGGTTGAGCGTGACGGTCAAGGTCACCGGGATCACCAGCGTCGGGTTGGCCGCCGCCGAAGAAGTCAGTTGGAGGGCCCCATTGTAGGTCCCTGGCGGCAGGCCGGCGGCGTTGGCGGAGACCGTCACGGTGCCCGGCGCATTGCCGTTCGCCGGGCTGACGGATAGCCAGGCCCCGCCGGAGACCGCGGACGTGAAGATCACGTAGGGCACGGCACCGCTGGAGTTCAGCGTCAGCGCCTGCGTCACTGGCACGGCGGAGCCGGAATAGGCGGCCAGGTTCATCGAGTTGGGAGTGGCGGCCAGGTAGGGATTGGCGCTGACGACGAGTTGCACGGCGACGGCGACCGGCGTTCCACCGGACGGCGATTGCAGCGTAATGGTCCCGTTGTAAGTGCCGGGCACGAGTCCGGCCGGGCTGATACGGACCACCAGCGGGTCCGGTGTATTGCCGGTGGTGGGCGCGGCCACCAGCCAGTTGGCGCCGTCAGCGGTGCTGACTGAGGCAGTGTAGGCCAGCGGACTGCCGGAACTGCTGACGACAATCTGATCGGACGAGGTATTGAGAAATGCACCGGTTGGATCACTCAACGATGTCCCTTTGCCGGTCGCGGTATGGTAGGCAAACTGGAGACTGCTCCGGCTGGTGCTCAACTGCGAAGAGGTGGAGATGACCAGAGTCACGGGTAGTATCAGCGGCGGAGTGCTGACGTTTTGCAGGGTCACGCTGGCCGTGTAAGTTCCGGCCGCGAGTCCCGCGGGGTTGGCCGTCAGGACAATGCGCTTGGGCAGGTTGAAGGAAGGCTCGGCCACAGTCAACCACGAGCCACCGGAGACACCGGCGGAAACCACCGGACTGGTGGTCTGGTTGCCCAACACATACACGCTCTGCTGCTGCGTGGCGATGGAGCCGGCCTGGCTCTTGAATTCGACGGCGGTGGGGCCCACCATCAGGGATTGGCCCTGCAGGGCGAACTGGGCTGCAAACAGAAATGTGGGGATCAGACCGAGGGCGGAGATCCGGCTGGAACCAGGCATCGGGATTGCCTCCTTTGAGAGCGGACGAAAAATCTTACGCCGCGCCCAGAATAACACGATTTCCCGTGGCTTAATACATTCATAAGGGAAATTGATTTACGACGGCGGCATCTACAACAGCAGGCCGATCAGGGCCAGCAGGGAAACAACGGCGGCGCTCACCATCCTCATCCGCAGTTCCGTGGGGCCTGGGCCGCCGATGGCGCGGCCTGCGCCGAGCGCGGCGGCCGCCACCAGGAATTCCACTGCCAGCACATGGAGACTGGCTGATTGTTGGACCCGAACGGCAAAGAAGACGGCCAGCAGCGGGAGCGGCCAGGAGAGCTGCCCCAACTGGAGGGCGAAGGGAAAGAAGAGACGGCGGTCCCCGGTCCAATTGGACACCATCAGCCAGAAGAGGGTGGGGCCGGCTGCCAACAAGGCAGAAACGGGCCCCTCGCGGCGCGCCAGCACGACGAAGGCCAGGGCCCACAGCAGGGCCCAGGGCCAGCCGCCCAGCCACCACACCGCTATCACGAGCAGCGCGCCTGCCGCCCAGCCGGCCCTGCGCGGCATGGAGCCTGGTGTAGTGTCCGCGAATTGAGTAGACACGACCGGAAACCCCTCCATCACAGTCGCGCCTCGGAAACTGCTTTTGCAGCCACGAGTTCGATACTGAGCCGCGCGCGCAAGCAAGCGGTTCTTGTGGCTTGTTGTTTGTTGGACACTACACTAGCGCACCCACTCGTTGACTTTGCCCGTTGATCCGGCCGGTTTGCCTGACTTGGCGAGATCGTCAATCACAAACCGGATCACGGACTCAAACAGCGCGGCGCGAGGGAACTTGGCGCCCATGGAGAGAGCGGCACCGAGATGATCGCTCCAGATGGCGCCGAGGTAACTGGACTCCGGAATGATCTGGTCCAGCTTCAGCAACTGGCCGTCGTTCTGGCGGTCATAGGCGGCGAGCATGCGGTAGGTCTGCCTGGCCATGCTGGAAACTCGTTCGGCGGTTGTGATCGAAGCCAGCGAGTAAGTTGGCACTGCCGGGTGCGGGTTGGCGGAAAGGAACCGCTGGCGGACCTCCTTCTTCAGGCTCTTGAAGCCTTCAGCCATGTTGCCTTCGCACTTGCCCTGCTTGGCCCTGGCGAGGTAGGCGTCCATCTGCATGGGCAACGAATCGGCGATGGGCGAACCGCCGGAGGCGCCGGAGACGCTAATGAAGGCGGCAATGGAGTCTTTGAGTTGGGGATCGAGCACGAGCGCGGTCTGAATGTCGGGCGTGCCCTTGCTGTATCCCACGATGATGAACTTGCGCTGATCGTCACCCGCTTTGCGGATGAAATCGGCAATCACCCTGGCATTGACTTCGCTGGAGTCATTCGGGACGGAGAGGAGGTCCGTGATGATGCCGTACTTCTCGGTCATCACTTTTCGGCCCTTTTCAAAGGCCGGCGTATCGGAAACGCACGTGTTCATGATGCCGGGGATGAGGAGCACGCGGTACTGAGTGGACGGATTGGGGAGATTGAGGTCTGACTTGCCTGGCACCTCAATCCACTGCTCGCAGGCCCCCAGATCCTCGGCGTCCGGGTTGTTCTGCTTCAGCACGGAACAGAAGTAATCGCTGAACGGGGCCGCCACGTTCCCGCTTTCCGGCTTCATATAGAGGAGCAGAATCCGGCCGTCGGAGACAAACTCCTGACCGTGTGCGGTCCTGGCCCTGGTGACTGTGTCTTTGGGCGTGACGTAGCTGGACTTGACGATCTGGCCGCTCTGCGTCAGCGACTCTCCGATAAACTCGCGTTCCTTGTCGGTCTCCGGATCGATCTTGTGAGTGACGCCGCCGGTGCGCTGGTCCTTATCGAAGCCGATGTCGTGCGTGCCGGCGCCAACCCAGAGCGTCAGGCCGCCGACGGCGAAGGGCGCCTTCCAGAGCCGGAAGTGGTGGCGCGCCATGACGGTCTTGATCGGATCGGACATCGCAAATCCAAAGTCCTGGGCTCGGCCAAAGGCCATCAGTTCGCTCATCGGCAGTGTGAGGTATGCCTGCTTGGAAAACGTGCCGAGTGCGCCGCGCAATATGGTGTCCTTGACGCTCCGGTCGACGGCGACCCAGCCCACAGAGAGGAGGGCCTGCCTGACCTGCTCTTCGGTGCCGAGGACCAGAAAGTTGATGCGGTCGCCTGCGGTGCCGCTCTTGTCAGCCACTCGCCGGGGAATCTGCGCCAGTTCCACATCCGTGATGGGCGGCAGGGTTCCAGTGAACGTGCTCGCGGCCGCGCCGGCACGGGCCACGAGTTCGATCCTCACCCGGAAAGCCCCGGTCCCGGAGGAGCCGGCCGGCTGGTTCAGGCCAACGAAAAGCCGGCCGGCGACCACAGCCCTGCTCTCTCTGCGGGCACCGATCAGAAACGCGCGGGCGGCCCCGCCTGAGCCGACCCGGCCGATGACGGCGCCCCGGCCGGCCTCATTGAGCGGCAGGGTGCGAAGCAGGTCCGCCCAGCCGCGGGGCAGACCCTCAGAGGTGTTGGATTGCTGGGCGTCGGCGTACTTCAGCGTGCCGGAGGATTCGTAACGGAGCAGATCGCCAGCCCTGACATCGATGCCAGTATCCACCCAGGCCTGGTCGCCGGCGATCTCGATCTCCTTCACCTGGGCCGCTGCCGGCACGAGCAGCAACGAGAGAACCAGAAGGAAGCGCAGCATGGGGACTCCTTTCCCGCTGGGCTAGCGTAGAACCGCCTGCACTGTGTCCGGCAAACACGCCACTACTGCGGGTCCGGGCCCACTACCCCGTGGTAGCGCGCCATCCAGTAGGGCAGAATGTAGTCGATGCCCGCACTCTCGATAGTGCCGTAGAGGCCGCCGTAGAGCTGGAACGGACTGCGCTGCCACAGGAAGTCCGTCGGCGTGCGTTCGGCAACGGGCACGATTTCGCAGCCGCGGTTGTCGTCGTCGCCACAGGAGGGGCGGGTGGGCCGGAGATCCACCCAGAAATCGCGGCGTTGGCGCTGAAGCCAGGCGTCGAGGTTGTCGCGGATGCGTTGATCGCGGGTGTTGTCATGCCCCTCGATGGCGGTTTCGATGACGTCGAAGAAGGCGTTCTGGTGTTCCCATGTCGCGCGGCGGAGCGAGCGGAAGGCGCCCATATAGCCGATGCGCACCCACGAGCTGTCGCCGCTGGTAAGTAGATTGTAGAGGTTGATGTGGTCCAGGTTGAACTTGAAATAGGAGTTATAGGGATCGGCCGCTTCAACCAGGATCGGGACCGAGACTGAAAAAGCGGCGAGGTTGGACAGGGACTTGTACGCGGATTCGAAGCGCTTCGGGTTCAAGCGCCGGCCGAGCTTCAGCAGGCTGAGCTGCTGATCGACGCGGCCCAGGAAGGTGGTGGAGATATCGCCGTCGGGCATGCGCACCATCCAGGCGTCGGCCAGCAGGCGGTCGAGCATCCGCGTGGCCAGCATGGAGACCCAGTCATGAACTTCTTGATCGGCCACGAGATTCCACGCCACTGTGAGGCCGAAGAAGACACCCGAATACTGGTCGCGAGAGGTGCGGCCGGCCCACAGGTAGTTTTGCCCGTCGACGACGCCGGCGCGAATCTGATTCGGTGCTTCTTCGTTGGCGATACCGGCAGCCCACGGAGAGTCGATCGGGACGGCGCAACGCGCCAGCACGTCAGTACCGGTGACATCCACCAGCTTTCGGATGCCGTTGAGAGCTTCCATGATGTTGGCCCTGGCTTCAGGCGAACGAGTGACGGCCCACCGGTAGCTCTCGGCCGCCAGATAGTGGCCGGTCCAGATGGCGGAGTCGCCGCAGCGCGTGTACCCGGCAATCTCCGCGTCCTCGGGCGACTGGAAAATGGGGTCGATAATTGTGGAGTACGGCATGTGCCGGTGGCGCAGTTCGGCGTCCAGTCGAAGCGCATCG
>JBBQLF010000361.1:0-5521 GCA_038327695.1 Bryobacterales bacterium | reverse complement strand
AGCTTCTCCGTCTCCAGCAGCTTTTTGGTCTTGCGGTCACTGGCGGTGAAGTCGATGCCGGCGGTGGAGGTGCGGGCCCGCGACTGCATGTCTTCGAGAGAGGCGATCATATCGGCGGCCGTGCCGAGCCGGGCCTTGGACTTCCGGGTGCGCGCCTTGGCGCCGCGGCGGAGCCATTCGATCTCCCGCCGCACACGCGCCGCCAGAGCGTCTTTCTGCTTGGCCTGGGTATCGAAATACTGCTCGCGCTTCTCCAGGAAATCGCAGTAGTTGCCTTCGGCGCGGAACATGCCGTCGGCGTAGATGCGGTTGAGCTCCATCGTGTGGGTGGCGACGTTTTCGAGGAAGTAACGGTCATGGCTGACCACGACACACGCAAACGGCGCGCTGATCAGCAGGCGCTCCAACCAGCTGATCCCCTCCACGTCCAGATGATTGGTCGGCTCGTCGAGCATCAGCAGGTCCGGCTTGCGGACCAGGGCCACGGCGATGGCCAGGCGCTTACGCCAGCCACCGGAGAGCGTTCCAGCGCGCAGCGAAGGGTCCGTGAAGCCGGTCTGGCCCAGCGCCACGGGCACCAGAGGCGGCTCCAACGCGGCGGCGTCCAGTAGGTGTTGAATGGTCTGGTCCGGCGGGAACTCGGGCTCCTGGGGCACGTAGACGAGGCGCACGCCCTTGCGGAGCGCCACCTCGCCGCGGTCGGCCTCATCGAGACCGGCCAGCACCTTCAGCAACGTGGACTTGCCCGCGCCATTGGGGCCGATGAGGCCGTGGCGCTCGCCGTCATTGATGGTGAGGGAGACATTTTCAAATAATGTCGCGGCGCCAAACTGGCGGGCGATGGATTGACAGTTCAGCAGCAGAGCCATTCTTCTCTTTCAGTGGAACACAGCTCAGCGGGACGGCTGTACCGGCGGGTCCAGACGGACGACAAACACGTGGCGCTCCTTCTTGCGCAGGATCTCGGCCAGAGCTTGGGAATCCCGCTGGGTGATTTGATCGCCCACCAGGACGCGCCACTGGCTGGTAGAGCCGGCGCGCGGCTCGGCGCGGACGGGCGCGAAGCTGCGGCGGAGGCGGGCGCTGAGCCGATCCGCGTTGCGCTTGTCCATGAAGTTGCCCACCTGGACGGCGAAGGCACCGTTGGGGCGCGGGGTCAGCGCATAGGAGCGCACTTCAATCCGGACGGGCGCGGTGCCGGGGCGGATGAGGTCAATGGCGCGGGCGGCGGCGCGGGACACATCGATGATGCGGCCATCGATGAAGGGGCCGCGATCTGTGATGCGAACCTCCACCTTCCTGCCGTTGGTCTGGTTGGATACCTGCACCATCGCGCCAAATGGCAGAGTCCGGTGGGCGGCGGTCATCTTCTCCATGTCGTAGATTTCGCCGTTGGCGGCCTGGCGGCCGTGGTACGGCTCGCCGTCCCCGCTGGCGATGCCTTCCTCACTCCAACCGGGCACAGGCACGGAGGGCGTGTGCCCGCGGCTTTTCTTGCGGCCGCAACCGCTCCAGACGAGCGCGGCCAGGAGGAGCGCGAAGACCGCGCGGCGGGGCATCACAACTGTGATCCTAGCGGGTAAACAGGCGTCACGGCAACGGTTTCCGGCAAGAACATTTGCCTCCATCCGCGTTTTAGGTTGAGCAAAGATGCGTGCGCGAAGAGGACAAGTTGCCTCTCCATCATTTTTTCCTTGACTTCGTCTCACTACCAAGCTTATAAAGAGATCACAATGCGATCACGCGTGATTGCAAATTCTGATGTTACGGAGAACAGATCGATGAAGAACGCAACCAAGAAGGCCGCGAAGAAGGTAGCCAAAAAGGCCGCCAAGAAGAAGTAGTCTGAAGCGTTCGTTTGAACGCGGCAAACAGGAATCAACTGGACGGCCCCGGTGCAACCGGGGCCGTTAGCTTTTTAGGGGCACCCCCTCCTTGCGGAGCGTGACGACGCGGAACGTCTCGCCCATTCCAAACAGCAGATTTTTCAGCTGCAGGCGGAGCCGGAGTGAGTCCGCGTCCGTCGTGGCGAGCAGCGCGGAGGCGAATTGATCCGGCTCGCCCGTGCGCAGCAGAAACTGGGTGAGCGTCTCCAAAGGCCCTGTTATCAGGCCTCCGGCGCGTGCGGCAGCCTCCAGATGATCGAAAGGGACGTGAGCGGTGATGTCCTGGAGACCCGGATTGAGCAGCACGTCATCGATGGCGGAGTGGCGGCGATAGCTCATCAGCGTGCCGCGCGGAAAGCGGACGAGTTCGCGGGCGGTGTAGCCGTAGTCGATGGCGATGACGAAACCGCGCGAGAGCGGGGCGGTCATCCGGGCCAGTGTCGCGCTCAGATGCACGGGCAGCTCAATCCAAACCTCGGACTCGGCCCGGAAGTGAGGCAGCAATGAGGCGGCATATTCGCGCCAGCGCGGCTCCAAGGGGCCGGCTTCGCGCCAGATGAAGCGGCTGTCCTCCATCGCGACGTGCATCCGCCAGGCGGCTCCGTCCCGAAAGCGGGCCACGTCGACGGGCAGGGCGTCGAAGAGTTCGTTCGAAAACACAACACCCTCAAATTGTAGTGGCGCGTGTCCGCGTGCAAAATCGACTGCGAAGTAAGGGAACTCGCCGAGGCTGGGGGCCATCTCTCCGCGGCCCGCGCCCCATTCCACAACCGTGAAATCGGGCGGTTCGCCCAATCTGGCGCGGCACTGGCGCAGGGCGGCGGCGACGAGGCGGCCAAACACGGGCTGGAGCTGGGACGCCGTGTAGAAATCACCTTCCCGGCCGAACGGATCACGCGGCGTCTGGTAGTAGCCGTGCTCCGGGTGATAGAGCGTTAGCTCCATGAAGCGCGAGAACTCGATGGGGCCCCGCTGGCGGATTTCAGCGGCGATGATCTCGCCGGCGGGGGTCACTGGGCATTCTCCGGAGGCAGCACTGACTTCGATTGTACGAAGCGCAATAGACTGAAGGAATGCCCCTCCCTGCGAATGTGCCTGTGAAACTGAGCAGCGAGGCCGCCGAGTTTGTGGCGTTGACGCCCGTGGTGGTGCGCGAGATGCCGCTTGGCGAACTGCTGGAGCATGTGGTGGGTCTGACCGGGCCGGATGCTGTGCGCGTGCGCGACATCCTGAAGCGCGGTTCGCTGGTGAGCGGCGCCACGCGATTCCGGTGGCAGGGCTGGGCGTGCGGCGTGGAAGAGCTGGAGGGCGCCATCGCCGGGTTGCCGCAACCGGAACCCGGAAGGCCTTTCGCGGCGGAGCGCTGCCAGCGGGCCATCCTGATCGGCGCGGCGAGGATCGAGATCGGCCGGGAGGCGGCTGAGCAGAGGCGGTTTCTACAGCAGCGGTGCTACTGGCAGTGCCTGATGGCGGAGGCGGTTTCGCCGGCCTACGTCACCTACCTCTACAAGGACCATGCGGACCATTACCGGGTGCAGCTGGCGCCGGAACAGCGGGAGAGGCTGAAGGCCGGCGCAGCGCTGCTGAAATTTGACGGGCTGGCGAAACAGATCCAGCGCGTCGCGTTGGACCGCATGGATCTGATCGTGACCCGTTAGCGCTCGCGCTTCTTGTGGTGCGCCTTCACCTTGATGACGATGGGTGTGCCGTCAAACTCGAACTTCTTGCGGATGCGGTTGACGATCTGCCGTTCGGTGGAGAAGTGCAGGTCGTCGGCGCTCTTCATGAAAATGACGAAGGTGGGCGGCCGGATGGAGGCCTGGGTCATGAAGTAGATGCGGCTGTCGCGTTCCAGCTTGAACTCGTCGACGAAGCGATTGAGCTGGCCGGTGGTGACGCGCTTGTTGAAGGCCTCAAAGCAGCGGGCGATCTGCTTGAGCACCGCCCGGAGGCCCTTCTTCTCCAGAGCGGAGAGGAAGACGATGGGGGCGTAGTCCAGGAACTTGAAGGTGTCGCGGATGGACTCTTCAAACTCCTTGCGCTTCTTGTCGTCGATGAGATCCCACTTGTTGACGCAGATCACCAGGGCGCGGCCCTCTTCGTGGGCGTAGCCCGCGATGGTGGCGTCGCTGCCCACGGCGCCTTCCGTAGCGTCCACCAGCAGGAGGGCGACGTGGGCCATGCGGATGTGCTTGCGGGCCATGACGACGCTGAGCTTTTCGGCCATCTCGTGGGTCTTGCCCTTGCGGCGGATGCCGGCGGTGTCGACGAAGACGAAGTCGCGGCCATCGACGGTGAGCGGCTCATCGACGGAGTCCCGCGTGGTGCCGGCGACGGGCGAAACGATGGAGCGCTCCTCGCCGACCAGCGAGTTCAACAGCGTGGACTTGCCGACGTTGGGCCGGCCGATGATGGCGACGCGGATGGGCTTCTGC
This sequence comes from Bryobacterales bacterium, assembly GCA_038327695.1. Taxonomy (GTDB): domain Bacteria; phylum Acidobacteriota; class Terriglobia; order Bryobacterales; family Bryobacteraceae; genus Paludibaculum. Next base: position 1,200 of record JBBQLF010000361.1, on the reverse strand, counting down.
TTTTCCAGTTCGCCCTCTTTGGCCTCCGCCGGATCGGCGGCGGCGGGGAACTTCTCAGTGACCTCGTCCAAAAGTTCGTGGATGCCGACGCGGTGCTCGGCGGAGATGGACATCACCTTGAAGCCCATCTCGTAGAACTCGTGCGTGAGCGATTCGCGCTTCGGCACGTCGATCTTGTTGACGGCCAGGGTGACGGGTTTGCCGGTGCGGCGGAGGAGCTGAGCGAGGTCGCGATCGGCCGAGGTGATCTCCGTGCGGCCGTCGATGAGGAAGATGATCTGCTCCGCCTCATCAATGGCGAACCTGGCTTGTTTGAGGATTTGGACGGGGATCAGGGCCTGATCCTCCGGCACGATACCGCCGGTATCGATGAGCGTAAATGGGCGTTTGCGGTGGACGGCCTGGCCGATAATACGGTCCCGCGTGATGCCGGGCTCATCGCCTGTGATGGACTTGCGCTGGCCGATAATCGCGTTGAAAAGTGTGGACTTGCCCACATTGGGCCGTCCCACGATGACGATGGTGGGGAACCCAGTGGATGACGACATGTATATCTTCAGTCTATCTCATGCGACAATGAAGGTTCCCCCACCGGTTTTCCCAAAATGAAAGTTCCGAACCCCAACCTTCGCAACATCGCGATTATTGCGCACGTGGACCACGGCAAGACAACGCTCGTGGATTCCATGTTCAAGCAGAGCGGCATCTACAGATCCAACGAGCAGGTACAGGACCGCGTCATGGACTCCAACGACCTGGAGCGTGAACGCGGCATTACGATTCTCGCCAAGACCACCGGCGTCCGTTATCACGGCATCAAGATCAATATCGTCGACACGCCAGGCCACGCCGACTTCGGCGGTGAGGTGGAGCGCGCCTTGAAGCTGGTTGACGGCGTCATGCTGTTGGTGGACGCCAGCGAGGGTCCGCTGCCCCAGACCCGCTACGTCCTCTCCAAGGCCCTGGAATTGGGCCTGACGCCCATCGTGGTGATCAACAAAATCGACCGGCCGGATTCGCGGATCCAGGAAGTGCTCAACGAAGTGTTCGACCTGTTCATTGACCTGGACGCGGCCGAAGACCAGCTCGACTTCCCGATCATCTACACCATCGCCCGCGACGGTATCGCGAAAGCCACGCTGGAGGATCCGTCCACCACGCTGGCGCCGCTGTTCGAAGCGATTGTGAAGCACATCCCGC
>JBBQLF010000360.1:0-5523 GCA_038327695.1 Bryobacterales bacterium | reverse complement strand
GATTGATCTGGGAGGTCTTCCCCTCCAACACAACTTTGTCGGTCAGATCGGGATCCACGGTGAAACCGGCGGTGTTCGCGCCAGCCACGGTGGAAATGGCCGTACCAGCGATCTTGCGAACCACATGGTTGACGGAATCGGAGATGAAGATGTTGCCCGACTTGTCCACGGCGATGCCGCAGGGGTAAGTCAGCGCCGACGTGGAGGCCACCGTGGCGGCGGAATCGTAGCCCGCGGTGTCCTTGCCCGCGATGGTGCTGATGATTCCATCCGTGCCCACCTTGCGGATCCGGTGGTTGATCTGATCGGCGATGTAGAGATTGCCGGAGCTGTCGAGCGCGACGCTGATGGGGTTGTTGATCTTGGCGCTGGTGGCCGCCGCTGCGTCACCCGCAAAACCGGCCTGGCCGATCCCCGCCACGGTAGTGATGAGGTAACGAGGCGGTGTCTGCGCCAGCGACAGGGCGGGCAGGAACAGAATTGCGGCGGCGAGCAGACTGGATGTCGTCTTCATCGAAACTCCTACTGCTTGGTGATCACCGGCAGAGTGAAGATATTGGATACCTCGTAGCTCTGCGCGATGGTGGCTTCAGTTTTTGGGTTGGTCGGCAGGTCCGGGTTGAGTTCCAGATGAACTTCGTAGATGCCCACCGCGCCGACGCGCAAACCGGCGAACAGCACGTTGGCCGTCTTTCCGCCGATCAGGGCGGAGACGAACTCGGTGGCGTCGTTCAAGGCAGGGCCGTAGTAGGGCTGGCCCGTGGTCATGGCGTCCCGCGCTTCCTGCGGACTCACCAGGCCCAGGCCGCTGGCAAGAACCACAATGGTCTCGCCCGGAATGGCCGGGTTGTCTTCGGTGATCACAGCGCCGGCCTGATTGGCGCAGCAGAGGGCAGAGTTGAACGCCGACATGATCACCTGGGCGTCTGAGTTGGCGGTGGCGGCAAACGGAATCCCGTTGCCCTCAATGCCGGGCACTCTGGCGCGCAGGCGGATGCGTTGGAACGTGCCCGATGACGACGCCTCCACTTCAGGGTCGTTGGCATTGATGATGGCCACCAGATTGTCGCGCACCATCACAAGCGTATCGGTGGTCTGAACGGTGTAGGAGTAGGAGCGATCCCGGATGGTGACCGTCGCCTTATCCCCACCCCTGACGCCCCCATCGACGGAAACCGTGCCGGTAGCCGAGCTGCTGGAGTGGTAGGCCAGCCCTGCGGCCGGTTGCAGGCTGGGGTCGCTGAAAACCGCCGGGTTCTGCGGGATGATCGGGATGGCTACTGCCGTCGAGACGGTGACTCTGCCGTCCAGGCGGAGGGCCCGCACCACCCCGGTCGAACTGGTTCCGTCGCTGGTCTCCACCGGAATCTGGGCGATAATGCGAGTGGGCGAGACCGCGACCAGCGGGGCCTGCACGCCATCAACAAAAAATTGTACGCCCCCCAGTTCCCGCGGCAGCGGCTTGGTCAAATCCTGCGCCGGAACCGTCTGGTCGGTCATGTCGTCGCCGAGGATCGTGACTAGGGCGGCCGGCGCGATGCGCGCCGCGTTTTGCCCTCCCCTCAGATTGGCTCCGCTGGTGGTGGCTATCAGTGTAGCGGTGGCCGGGTCCATGGCGGTTGCCAGCGTCACGCTGTTGCCGGGCACGCCGCTTTCCCGCGCCGTCAGAACAATGGAATTGAACGCCTTGTTGGGCGTGGCACGGACCCATTTGTCGCCATTCACCGGATCGTTAATCCAGTTGACGAAGGTGTCGATGATGGTGGCGAAAGTATCGCTGTTCCCCGTGGTGTGCTTATATTCCCGCGGGTCTGCCACGGTGCCGTCGGTCTTGCGCACCGTATCATTGCCAATCTTGAGGGAGACGTTGAATTCCTTGGCGACGCTGCCGGAGAAGGTGACGCTGCCGATGGCGTAGACCTCCGGACTGGGCGCGTTGCGGACGGCGGTCAGCGGCAGGGCGAAGTCGCCCGGGCTGTAAAGCAAAACGCGGCGGTTATAAGTGTCGGAGACGTAGAGGTTCTGGCCATCCCAGGCGAGCGACGTGGGCGTCCGGAAAGAATCCGTGCCGGCAACGCCTTCCGGATTGCCGGAGTCCGAGGCCAGATTGACCTCCATCGCAGGCTGGCCCAGGACGAGGTCCGCCTTGACCCCGTTCTCGCGTGGAACCTGGTTCCAGACCAGGACACGATCATTGCCGGCATCGGCGACGAACAGGCGCGTACCATCGGACAGGGCGTAGCGGGGAAAGTCGAGCGTGGCCGCGCACCGCTCCGGATACAGAGCCACCCCGGCGGAGTCAGCGCCCGTCGAGTTACAGAGTTTATTCGAGTTGTTCACCGTCGCGGACGTCATGTCCGGCTGGCCCACCACCACGTCGGCCGGCTGGCCGTTACGAGTCGGCATGGCGTTCCAGATGAGGATCCGGTTCATGCCAAGATCACTGACGTAGAGGCGCGTGCCATCGGAGGTGACCGCCGTCGGGGCCAGCAGCGTCTCGGCCGAGACGATGAAGTTGGGGAACTTGTCCCTCTGCTGATTGCCGCTCAAGTCCTTCTGGCCGAGAGCGAACTTGCCCGCCTGGCCGTTCTGCGTCACTTCCCCGTAATAGACGACACGGGCGTTGCCGGTGTCGGCCACCCACAATCCGTTGGCGTTGTCGAGCCAGGCGCCGGTGGGTCCCCGGAGGCTCTTGTCGCCCAAACCGGGTAGGGCGGTCTTGAAATCGGGCTGGCCGACGACCAGATCCGCATTGGGCTGGTTCGTGCCGGGCAGGGCCCTCCAGATCAGGACCCGGTTGTTATCACTGTCGGCCACGGCCAGATATCGGCCGTTGTAGGCGACTCCGGTTGGGGTCCGAAAAGTGTTCGCCCCGGTCGCCTTGAGCTCGGTGGTAGAGAAGTCGGGCTGGCCGAGGACGTTGGTTGCCGAACCCACGCAGGACGGGCAGCGGGCGTCGGTCTGCGGCACCGGGGCCCGGCGATCTGGTACGAACGAGCTGACGTTGCGATAGACGAGGACCCGCTGGTTGAGAGGCGTGCCCCCAATTCCGTTGGAATCCGCCACAACCAACGTGTCATTGGCATAGGCGACGCCACCCACCGAACCCAGCAGCCTGGCGCTGGCGCCGGGGTCCTGCTGCGTGAATGGCTTCTGGCCGACGACAGCGCGGGCCGCCTGGCCTGTAGAAAATTGCTGGGCCTGGCACAAGGCGGAGGCCGCGAACAGTAGAACAGTCCACTTCATTGGATATCTCAGGGTGTGCAATCTACCAGTATATCAAGGCTTAGGCGTCGATCACCGAAGAAGGCACTCTATTCAGGACGCGCGCCCACCCAATCTGGGTTTCACCAAAGGTAGTCTTTGGCGATCTCACGCCGCGCATGGCCATCCAGAACATGAACTACCCTTATTTTCTTCAACTTGGGCTGGGAAAGCTGGCCGATGGGCACGTAGATGATCTGCCGCCTCAGATGGGCCGCAATAGATCGGAAAACGCTCCGCGGAGGCCGGGCGGCCACATAAACCACGTGCTTTTCCACACAATAGTCCAGCGCGGCCAGCAGGAGGCGCTCCGCCTTGGTTTCGGCGAAGTCATAGTCGGCGTCCCGCCAGACGTCGGACATGCGCCGCGGCGGGAGCACCATGGCAAAGCCGCCGTACTCGGCCCGGCCGATGCCAGGCCCCACCATATGTTCAAACGGCTGCGTGGCATAGAACGACATATCGCTCTCGTTCTGGTGCTCGCCCAGCCAGGTGGTCTGATAAGTGTAGCGGCCCTGCCGGTCTTCGTCGAAGATCACCACAATGGCGCCGGCGTTGCCGGAGATCCGGTCCAGCTTGCGGACGTAGATCTTGCCCTGATGCCAGTTGCGGATGGTCTCCCGGATATCGACGCCGTCATGCATGGACGTGGTGAAGGGCTCCACCCGGACGCGATCTTCGCTCAGCAGGCTCTTGGCGCGGCTTTTCAGGAAACGGCCGTAGTCCTCGATCACCAGATCCTCCGGCGGATAGCTGCAGATGGCGGTGCCGTCCACCTGCTCGGCCCACTCGCCGGGCAGCGCCTCCTTCGGACGCGGTTTCAGCCCGCGCGGCATCAGCCGTTGTTTCCGGCGCGGCAGGCGGCGGCGAATCCGGATGCGGCGGCTGTGCAGGAAGATCTCGTGGGCGGCCAGGTTGACCGTTTCCAGCGGCGCGTGATCCTGCTGCCAGCTGTAGGCGTTGGCGCTATGCCAGACCTCCCAGGCGAAATTGTCGTCCACCACCGAGCGGGCCGCCACCGCCAGATCGTACAGGCCGGCGACGAGCTGGCTCTCCATCGCGGCCAGGTTGCGGGTGAAGCGTGCCAGCGTGCGCCGCTGCCAGTGCGCCACCTTGTCCCCGGTCTGCGCCTGGTAGTTGAACTCGGCATCCTGCATCAGCCGGAGTTGCCAGAGCCGCCGGTCGATCCCGCTGGCGGGCGGCAGTTCCGCCCGGAGGCGCTCATAGCACTCCTGGTAGCAGGGCGGTTCCTGGGTGATCTCGGCCAGGCAGCCGGGGTGGGGATTCAGCAGTTCCGCGATCTGGACGTGGCGCGGAGCGGGCGGATCCTGGGGCTGCTCCATAGCGTCCAGCACGGCGTCGAAGAGGTTGAGGCTCAGCACCACAAAGACCCGGCGCTCCGGATCGGTGCCCTGGAGCCGCCAGGCCATGGCGGTGGCGTGGTCCGCCATCTCGTCGTTGCGGACCTGCGGGTGGAGCCGGTAGGCATTGACGAAGGCGGCGTGTGAGATGGAGCGGAGCGCGTAGGAGTCCGGGTAGAGGTCCGGCAGGTGGGGCCGGTCAATGGCGTCGGGCTCCAGAAACACGATCTCGGCGTAGATATCGTAGGCCGTGCGCAACGCCTCCACAAACGGGTCGCCCGGCTCGATCACCACGTAAACGCTGCGGTCGCCACCGGCGTCCTCCGGATACACCACCACCGACATCTCCGGCAACCGCTTCACCGCCTCCAGGTAGTGCGGCCTCAGCCAGCCCGGCAGCTCGACGGCCACCACGTCCGGGCGTTCGTCGAGCAACGCCCGGCGCACAGCGGCGGCAAACTCGATCCGGCCCGGCACAACAGGGAAATAGCGCAGATGCCCGCGCCGCAGGCTGGCCAGTTCGTCGTGCACGCCGACGGGGTCAGCGCCGCCTTGCATAGCGCAACGCTTCCTCCCCGAGGATCTGGCGGATGGAGAACTCCAAGGCCATACCGGATTCGGACAGGCCTGCCGGCACCGCTCCCGGGCTCGACATGAGCTTGATGGCGTAGCGGCCGATATTGATGCCGTCGCGCACCGTGTAGCGCTCCTCGCTGGCGTGCGCCTGTTGCAAGAAATCGGTGACGTATTCCAGAATGCGGTCTTCGGCGAAAGGCAGATTCTCGCGCAGGATGGCCAGTTCCTCGTCGCGCTCGGGGAAGTCGATCAGGATCTGCGGCTGGAGGCGCGAATGGATGTACTCAGGCAGATCGAACGTGGAGCTGTCGTCGTTCATAGT
>JBBQLF010000359.1:0-5531 GCA_038327695.1 Bryobacterales bacterium | reverse complement strand
CACCGAGATGATTCACAACATGGTCGGACAACACAAAGGTGTGAGTATTTTCTGCGGTATCGGTGAGCGCTGCCGTGAAGGGGAGGAGCTCTACCGCGACATGAAGGCGGCAGGCGTGTTGCAGAATATGGTGATGGTCTTCGGCCAGATGAACGAAACACCGGGTGCCCGTTTCCGCGTCCCGCGAACTGGCGAAGGCGATGGCGGACGTGGCGATCGGCACGCCCTACATCGAAGCGAACTTCCGGCTCCTGCTCGACAACCAGATCCGGGCCATGTACGAGGCCGTGGGCCGCCTGCGCGTCCGGTTCCCCCAACTGACAGTGGAGCCGTCAAAGACAGTGAAGGGCGTGGTGGTGAGCGTGCAAGTGGAGGAAGGCGAGCCCTATCAACTGGACAAGATCGAGGTGCGCGGCACGTCGCTCCCGCCGGAGGACATTCAGGAGCAGGGCCAGTTTAAGACGGGCGAGACGGTTAGCTTCTCCGAAATCGGCAAAGGCATGGAGCGTGTCCTGAATCAACTGAGGCAGGAAGGCTACATGAAGGCCGCTTACAAGGCCTTGCGTCAGGTGGATGACGCGAAGAAGACTGTGGCGGTCTTCGTGGACGTGGACGCCGGTCCGCAATACAAGTTCGGGAACCTGCGCCTCAAGGGCTTGGACCTGGAGTCTGAACCGGCAATCCGCAAGCTCTGGGCGATGAAGCCGGGGGACCCGTTCAAAGGCGCTTATCCCACCACGTTTCTGAATCAAATCAAGGATCGGGGGATCTTCGAGAACCTCGGCGAAAACAAGGCCGAGGCGGTAGCCGACGACAAGACCCTGCTGGTTGAAGTGACGTTAACGTTCAAGGCCGGGCCGGATCCGGACGCCGAGTACAGGAAGAAGGCCCGCACGCGGATCCAGTAATCCGGCCCGCCCGGCTGTTACTCCTTGGGCAGCTTACGCTTGGCGGCCGTGACCTTCTTTTCCAGCTCGCGCGCTTCCTTGCTGTCCTTGACCAATGCCAGCGCCTCCAACGCCTCTTCATGGGCCACCAGGATGATTCGATTGGGCTGGAGCAGCTTTTTCGGACCGAACATCTCCGACACGCTAAACAGGCCCTTGGCGACAGTCAGCAGGACCTTGGGGCCGGGCGCCTTGGCTTCAGCCGCCGATGCACCGCCGGCCGCCGTCATGTTCTTGGCGAGGTTGCGGGTGATCACCGTTTGCTCCAGGCCCGGAATCTCGGACTCCGGCAAACCCTGGCCGCTGATGATCTTCTTGTACTGCGGCGGTTCGCCTTCGGTAGCCGCCGGAACGGGCACGGCGAAGGTCACTTCCTTATCCTTGTTGGCGTCGATAAACCTGCGCGCCTCTTCCAGAAACTGCATGGAGGACGCCGTGGCCTGCGACTTGTAGATGCCGGTGGAGCGCATGAATGGCGCCGCGTTGCCGCGAGTCCGCTTGGCCCCTTCGGCGAACTTCTCACTGAGTTCAAAATAGGCGTTCGCCATGCTGATGGAAGTCATCAGGGCCAGTGGCCTGGCCTGCTCGGCAAACTCGCTCTTGCCCTGCGACAACTGCATGAGCAGCGTGTTGGCTTTGGTGAAGTCGCCCTTCTCGAACGCCTGTTTCGCGCTCAGCCAGTTGAACGCGGGCGTTCCGGGTTGCGGCGGCTTGGGTTGATTGTCCGTAGAGCACCCGGTGAAAAAGACGGAAAGAAGCAGCGTCGTCAGAGCGGCGCTTCGGATATTGAGACGAGAATACATAGAACCTCCGGCCGCACAAATTATACACCCGTGCGTGCCCTCCGGTCTGGTTCCGGCCGTGGCTGGCGTTTTGCGGCGGCGCTCAGCCCGAACGGCGCCCTCCCGGCGTCTGGTATTTGTGCCTTTGTGCGGTGAAGACCGTGGTTCCGTATTCGCCCAGATTCACCGTGCCGGTGATCTGATCGCCCGCGGCCGCACCGCTGAAATCGTAGCTCAGCCGCGTGCCATGCACACGGTGCGAACTGCGGAAGCGCACGCCAGCGGAAGTGACCGAGCCCGTGATGTCCCCAGAGAAGAACTCGCCGCGATGCGTGCCGGCCAGCTTGGCGCCGTCCTGCTCGAAAAACACCGTATGCACGGCCGATCCGCGGCCAAACTCCAGCCGCACGTCCCACTGCCCGGCAACGGCAGCGGTCTGGCCGGACGGAGCCGGCTCCGGCGCAGAAGGCTTCGGAGGATTGGAAAGCAGCGTGAATATCCGCCCGGCCACCACCTTCTCCTCGCCCGGCATCATCTGGTAGGGAATGATGGAAAGCGTGCTGGCCATGGCGGCCGGACGCGTGCCGGTGGCGCCGGCCACTACGATCCTGGGCTCATTGTCCAGCAGCGTCTTGCTCAATTCGGTTCCGGTGATGCCGAGCGAGGCGCCGTCCCACAGCAGCGTCAGGCGCGGCGACCGGTTGGAAAGATCCGGGCTCGGCTGGGTGATCTTCGCTGTTACGCCGGCCACCTTGCGGGCGCGTTCGGCAATGTGGTCCAACCGGGCTTCCCACTCTTTCCATTCGGCCTGATGATCGCGCCTGACCCACATCTCGACGGCGGCCAACATGCCCATGATCTCTTCCTTGCCCACCTTCATCGCGCGTCCAAAGGCATGGTGGGGCGCGCTGTTGGCCCAGGCGGCCTGGAGCCACGCCTTCTCGCCAATCAGGAGGCCGGCGGCCTGCGGTCCGCGGATGCACTTACCGCCGCTGTAGGCGACGGCGGTGGCGCCGCGCTCCAGGTGAACATTCGGCTTCAACGTGAGGATCTCCGCAGCCGCATCCACCAGTACCGGCACCTGATGGCGCCGGGCCGCCGCCGCCATCACGCGCGTACCGAGCGGGCCGTCGTCACCAGGTCCGCCCAGAATGTAGACCATTGCCGTGTGCTCATTGAAAGCACTTTCGAGCGCGCCCGGCTCCCGGACCTCCACGATCTTGACTCCCACCATCCGCACAGCATGGTCATAGACGTTGCGCGAATAGGAAGGGATGATCACTTCGTTCTTCAGCCCGGTCAGATCAGGCAGTTGCTGCATGCGCTCCGGGTTATTGCCGGCGATGGCGGCGCAGGTGCAATGGGCGATGGCCGCACAACAGCCATTGGTCACGATGCCCCACTCGGCGCCCGTGATCTCCGCCAGCCGTCTGCCGGCGCCGTCCATCAGCTCATCCATCTGGGGGAAGTGGCGCGAGGCTTCATCCATGGCCCGCTTCACCTCCGGCAGTGTCTGCGAGCCGGTGATGATCGTAAACGTGCCGCGCGAGTTGATCAGCGGCTTCACGCCGATGGACTCGTACAGCCGGGAGGTCACCTCCAGCGGCGCGGCCGCCAGCCTCTGGCCGAGGGCCTGAGCCGCCGCCAACAGAGAGCCGGCCCGGAAGAGGTCCCGCCGGGATTGGATCCACGTGTTCCAAAGCATGTCACTTCTCCTGAGCCTTCGGTTGAGCCGGGCGCCGCGGAGCGCGGCTGTAGCCATCCCATCCTGGGTCACCCTGCGGGCCGTAGCCCGCCGGCAGCCGGTCCCACCGCTCGCGGGTGAGGCCGTTCAGATCGTAAAGAACTTTGCCGGCACGCACCGTGAGTTCGCAATCCAGTTTCTGCGTGCCATCCATCCGGGCGCCGTGCATATCGACAAACCCGAAGGTACCCTGCCGCAGCCGCAGCACGGCCACATCCGCCGGCGCGCCCACGGAGAGGTTGCCGAGTTCCTCCCGATGGATCTCCCGGGCCGGGTGCCACGTGGCTCTGGCAATCACTTGGTCCACGCTCATGCCCATGGCCAGAAACTTGTCCATCACGTTGAGCATGTCTTTCATGCCGGCGTTCATGCTGCCCACATGCAGATCCGTGGAGATGGAGTCCGGCGCGAAGCCCGCCTTGAGGATGGGCGCCGCCACGCGCCAGGCAAAGCTCCCGCCGCCGTGTCCGACATCGAAGATAACGCCCCGCTTGCGGCCGTCGATCAGCGCTTTGCTGGGTCCGCCGGCGGCGTCCTGCTCATCCCGCAAGCCCGAAAAACAATGCGTATAGATGTCGCCCGGCCGCAGGACCCTGGTCAGCAAGTCATAGAGCGGCCGTTCAGGGCGGTTGCTGCCATAGTCAATCATGACGGGCACGCCGGCCATCCGGCCCGCCTCCACGGCCCGCTCGTAAGGCGCCCACTCGGGTCCGGTGAAGTGAGCGCTCTTCACGCCAACGACGACGTCCTTGTGCTTGAGCGCCATCTCCGCCGTCGGCTTGGCGTCCATGTCATGGAGGTCTTGTTCATAACGCCCGCCACGCATGCCGTGGCCTACGATGTTGAGAAAGGCCAGCACCCGGGTGCGCGAGCGGCTGATCACGCGGTCCTGAAAATCCTCAAAATTGCGCCAGCCCGCACCGCCGGCGTCGGCCACCGTGGTCACGCCGTTGCGCAGCGTGAAGCCGTCGGGGTAGAGGCTGAGGTCGCCCGCGTAGGAGGCCTTTTCGCCGGTGCCGGTGTAAACGTGCGCGTGGATGTCAATCAGCCCGGGCGTGACGTAGAGGCCGGTGACGTCCACTGTCTTCGCGGCGCCAGAGGCGGCGAGGTTGGCCGCCACGGCCGCGATCCGGCCGTCCTTGATCGCGACATCGCGGATTCCGCTGATGTTGTTCTTTGCGTCGATGACGCGGCCGCCTTTAAGAAGCAGGTCGTACTGCTGGGACCAGACAGTGGAGGCGGCCAAGGTGACCGCGCACAGGATTAGTTTGTTGAATGGCATGGTCTTTCAATCTGGAGCAACCTCTCTCACTTTATGCACCGTGGCGTGCCGGTTCGCAAGCGGCGGCCGTTGTACCATCGGGAGATCCGCGGCGGGACCGGGGAAATCTGGCTGGGAATGAGCGAACTCAATGGATCGTCTGATCGAATCAAATGCCATTCTGCAAATGCCATTCTGATGGATGCCTGGGACGCGCTGTGTTTGGGCTGCCCGGCTTTCGAAAGCCGGCGCGGCGGCCTGGTGGAAGTAGCGTGGAGCGCGTATCCGGTCTCCTTCTTCAATCTGGCTTCCCCTGATCGCTCGATAAGCCACCGGAGCAGCGCCGCTGGCCCCCAGAGTAGGCACTCCGGCAGCCAAGCGGCGGCCAGTCTTCGATCCTCCGGGTTCCGGAGCATGTCCGAGACCCGGTTGGCGTGCGCCTCTTCCAACTAAACAGGTCCGTTTCCCGTGTGAAGGCGCACTCCGGCCAGCCTTCCGCCGGAAAGTGCTCTGGAAATCCGTCGATAAGAAGCCCAGCCCCCCTACGCCCGGATCGGCAACAGCCTCATTGCCTCCATCCACTCGCCCAAGCGACCCACCGTCGCCGCCAGCCGCAACACCGTCGCCGCCAGCCGCAACACCGTCGCCGCCAGCCGCAACACCGTCCGCCGTGCATGCTGCACCGTCCGCCGTGCATGCTGCACCGTCCGCCGTGCATGCTGCACCAACCGCCCCGCCGTGTTGAAGATCAAAACCGCAATCGCTTCGGCCGCGCCGCCAGCAACTCCGCCGGCAAT
>JBBQLF010000358.1:0-5549 GCA_038327695.1 Bryobacterales bacterium | reverse complement strand
CTGCTGGCCCGGGCCCAGGGTTTCAGTCCGTGGCAGGTTCTGCTTCGCCGGGTACTGCCACTGGCCAGCCGCCAGTTGCTGGCGCTGGGCGGCGTGAGCTTCAGCATGGCCCTCAGTCTCACCATTCCGCTGGAGACCATATTGGACGTGCCGGGACTCGGCCAACTCGCCTGGCAGGCGGCTTTGGCCCGGGATCTGCCCCTGCTGGTCAATCTGATGACGGCGGTCACCATCGCGGTTTCCCTGGCGGGCCTTCTGGCCGATCCGGACAGCCGGGCAGAGGCACGGATATGAGGCACACGGTTTCGTTGGGCCGGATGGTCCGCAGCGTGTGCCTGTTTGCACTGGCCCTGGTCTACGCGGCCGCACTGGGCGCCGGAGTGCTGGCTCCTCACCCGCCAACCATTCAGTTCCGTGAGCAGATCGCCGCGCCGCCCTCGGCCGGCTTCCCGCTGGGCACGGACGAGCTGGGGCGGGACCGTCTGTCGCGGCTCCTCCACGGCTGCCGCGTGTCGCTGGCACTGGCGCCGGCCGCCGCCGCCTTCGCCGTCGCTCTGGGCGCGCTGCTCGGAGGCGTGGCTGCTCTCAGCCGGGGTTGGATTCGCGCGGCGTTGTCGGCCTCGTCCGATCTCACGCTCGCGCTGCCATGGTTTTTCCTCCTGGTCTCGTTGCGCGCCGTGCTCCCTATGGACCTGGATCCGGCCGCTTCCCTCGCCATTACGTTCTTCCTCCTGGGTGCGCTCGGCTGGGCCGGGCCATCGAAGGTGATCCAAGCAGGCGTTGTCCAGGCGCTGCAGTCCGATCATGTGCTCGCCGCCCGCGCCCGCGGTGCCGGTTTCGGCCGGATACTGATGTCCCACGTGGCCCCCGCTCTGCTGCCGGTGGCCAGCGGGCAGTTCGTTTCCATGGTGCCCGTGTTTCTCATCGCCGAGGCCAACCTCGGCCTGCTCGGATTGGGCGTCTCCGAGTCCACAGCGAGTCTGGGCAATCTCCTGAAGGAACTCGAGCCCGCCGCTGCGTTCGGCCCGGCCTTCGTCCTGAACTCCTGGTGGCTGCTGGGTGCGCCTTTGCTGCTGCTCATAGTGACCGCGTGTCTCTTCTGTCTCTCGACCAAAGAGGTGAACTCATGAAATGGCTTGTCCTTCTGGCGGCCGCACTGCCAGCGATGGCCGCGCCGCCCATCGCCGGCGGCGGGACGCTCAACATGGCGATTCAGGGCGAACCCCGCAGCCTGGATCCCCACGTAGCCGCCGAAGAGCCCTCGGAGTTGGTGGCGTTTCTGACCCATGGCGTATTGATTCGAGTCAACCGGGCCACGCAGCAGCCTGAGGCCGAGCTGGCCGAAAGCTGGAAGGCCTCGGCTGACGGCCGCACTCTCACACTCACGCTGCGCAAGGGCGTCCGGTTCTCCAACGGCGCCCTCCTGGGCGCCGCCGACGTCTGCTACTCACTGAACCGGATCCTGGACCCAGCGCTGGACGCGCCGAACGGAGACTCCCTCCGCGGCGCGGCCGGCAAGGTGGGCTGCGTTGCTTCCGGCGCCACCGTCACGCTGCGATTTGAGAAACCCCTGGCGGCCGCCGAACGCTGGATGGACGGCATCGCTATCCTGGCCTCGGGCTCAGGGGCGCCGGAGAAGGCCGTGCTCGGTCCATTCACGGTGGAGTCGTGGCAGCCCGGTTCGCACCTGATCCTGCGGAAGAACCCTCACTACTGGCGCCGCGATGAGGCCGGCCGGCAACTGCCATACCTGGATTCCATTCGTCTTGAGATTCAAAGGAACCGGGATATCGAGGTCATGCGTTTCGAACGTGGCGAACTCGACCTCATCACGAACCTCGCTCCCGACATCTTCGAGCGCCTCAAAGCGGTAAAGGGTGGGCGCGCCCTCGAAGTGGGCGCTTCACTCGACGCCGAACAACTGTGGTTCAATCAGGCGCCCGGCGCTCCGATTCCGGAATTCAAGCGAGCGTGGTTCCGCTCCCGCCAGTTCCGCGCGGCGATTTCGCAATCAATCCGCCGCGACGACATGGTGCGGATCGTCTACAAGGGCCACGCCACGCCGGCCGCGGGTCTCGTCTCACCCGCCAACCTGGCATGGGTGAACTCGGCGGTGAAGAACGTCCCACCCGACCCAAAGGCCGCTCTCGCCCTGCTGCGGACCGACGGATTTCAGCTGGCCGGCCAGGTTCTCCGGGACCGGTCTGGCAACGCGGTAGAGTTCACCATCATCACCAATGCCGGCAACAAGAGCCGCGAGCGAATGGCCTCCCTGATCCAGCAGGACCTCTCGGCCATCGGCATCAAGTTGCGCGTCGTCTCGCTCGACTTCCCTTCCCTGATCGAGCGCATCACCAGGAGCCTAGACTACGAGGCCTGCCTGCTCGGGTTAATAGGAGCCGATCTCGATCCTAACGGCCAGATGAACGTCTGGCTCAGTTCGGCCGCCAACCATCAATGGAATCCGAATCAGAAGAGCCCGGCCACGCCGTGGGAAGCTGAGATTGATCAATTGATGATCCAGCAGGCGTCCGCATCCTCCATGGCCGCCCGCAAGAGGGCATGGGACCGTGTTCAGGCGATTGTCGCCGAACAGGCCCCGTTCATCTACCTGATCCATCCCAATACCCTGGTGGCTGTTTCGTCCACCGTCGGCGGGGTGCGGCCCGTAGTCATGAGGCCCCACCTGCTGTGGAACGCCGAACGCCTGTTCATCAACAGCCGGCAGGCTGTTACGCAGTCGAAGTAATCTGTCGCCGGGAGTGACTTCTCTTGTTAGTGAGCACTGCACTTTCCATCGACTACCGGCTGCGGCCCGGAGTTCTGCGCGATTTCCGGCTGGACATTGAGCCGGCCGAGATTGTCGGCCTGGTCGGCTCCAGCGGGTGCGGCAAGAGCACGCTGGCGCTGGCCCTGCTGGGCTTGCTGGACCGGAATGAGGCCAGCATCCGCGGCTCCATCCTGTACGGGAACCAGGACCTTGTCACACTCCCCGAACGTGGGCTTCGCGGACTGCGGGGCAAGGACTTCGGCCTCGTACTCCAAAGCCCGCTGATGGCTCTGAGCCCCAGCCTGAGCGTGGGAGACCATCTACGGGAAGCCTGGATGGTCCACCAACCCAAACGGAAAAACGCCTGGCGCCAGGAGGCGCTGCCGGCGCTGGATCAGGCGGGCCTTCCGTCCGACGAGGACTTCCTGCGCCGGTCCGCCCGGCGGCTCAGCGTGGGCATGGCGCAACGGTTGCTCATCGCCATGGCGACCCTGCACCGCCCGTCGCTGCTGATCGCCGACGAGGCCACCAGCGCGCTGGACGTGATTCATCAGGCCGGCATCCTGGACCTGTTCGCCAAACTGCGGGATGACCATGGCATGGCCATCCTCTTCATCACTCACGACCTGGCCGCCGCGTCCCACTTGTGTGACCGGATCGCGGTAATGCACCAGGGCCATGTTGTGGAGTGCGCGCCGCCAGATAAGCTCTTCTCAACACCGGAGCACGACTACACCCGCCAACTGGTGGAAGCCCTGCCGAGGCCGCCGAAGTCCCAACTCTGCCCTGTTGGGCAATAGCGACCGCCGAGTTCCTCAGCCGGGAACGCTGAGGCCGCGACGGCGGGCGAATTCACAGCCGAGCGCGGCGCGGGTCTCGCGCGAAAGCGCGCGGCGGGCCAAACCAAACAGGATGCGCTCTTCCACGGCAAAATGCTCCCGGGCCAGTTCCAGCACGCGGCGCAACTGCCCGCGCGCACGGGTGGCGTCCTCCATGGTGGAAAGCTCCTGGAGCAGATGGCAGAGTTCATTGTGCTCGCCGCACATGGCGTCCAGGGTCTCGCGCACGCTCGGCTGCGCCACCGGCATCGAGTTAAACAGCAGCCTGTCTTCGTCGATGGCGTGCGCCATCAGCACAGCCTCCAGGACGGACCCGGCAGCGCATAGACCAGCCAGATCAAGCGAGGCGAGTGTGTTGCCGTAGTGCCGGAAGAGCGTCAGGATGGACGCGTGTTCGCCCAGTAACAGGTCGATCAGATCGAATTCCGGAGATGAAACTAATGCGGACACGGTGGTCTTGATTCCTCTATTCTGTCAGAAATCCGGCCCCGCCGGAATGGAGGGTTTCAGCTTTGGTAGGATTGGGGTTCATCGCCATGACAAGTACGCATCGGGCGACTGTGGCAGCGCTGACCGTGGCGGTTCTGTTGCAGGCCGTGGCCATTCCCAATCAACGAGCCAGGAAGAAGGACCCCGACTTCACGCAGTCGCTGGATGTCCCGCCGGACCCACCGCCGGCCGTCGCGGCGGAGACAGCGCGCCTGGGCTACCTGACGGCGCCGCTGACGGCCAAGGGGTTGCTCTCGCAGCAAACGCGCGACGCGCTGCGAGCGCTGATGACGGCGGCCCGCGGAGCGCAGTTCATCCGGATCCGCGCCTATGTAGCGGGCACGGGCGACCTCCGGCGCGTGCAGGCGATCGTTTCCGAGGAGTTCAGCGGCAAGAAGCTGACGCTGCCGGTGTTGAGCGTTGTGCAGGTGGGCGCGTTGCCGATGGAAGGCGCGCAGGTCCAACTGGAAGCCGTGGTGCAGGAGCGGCGCGCCGTCAACCCGATGGGACTGGCCTTCATTTCGGGCCAGGATGTATCAGGTCCCGAGCCGATGACGGAATTGACCCGGCGTGCTGGAGAGCGATTGAAGCTGGCCTTAGAGGCTGCGGGCACATCGCCGGACCAGATGCTGCGGGTGGGCTGTTTCCTGACCTCGCTGGATGGCGTGGGCGCGGCCCGTGAGGCGATGGCCCGGACATTCCCCAAAGCGCAGTTGACGTTTGTCCAGACGCAGCGCCTGGCAGAGCGGCCGTTGGCCGAGTGCGAAGGCACGGCCCGGCTGCGCCAGGCTCCGGCCTCGGCCGTGGAGTTTCTCAACCCCGGGACGCTGCCGGCGTCCAGGAACTACTCCCAGATCGCGCTGGTTTCGGCGCCGAAACTGATTTTCGCCGGCGATCAGCTGGCCTTTCGATACACGGAGGCCGACGCGCGCCTGGCATTTCAGCGGCTGGAAAAGACGATGCAGACGGCCGGCAGTTCGCTCAGGAACGTGGTGATGCTGAGCACCTATCCGCTCTCGCCGCAGCTGGCCGACCTGGTGCGCAAAGTCCGCTTTGATTATCTGGATCCGGCGCGTCCGCCCGCTTCCACGATGCTGCCCTTTGAAGGGCTGCCCTCCATGGACGCCAGTTTTGGCCTGGAGGCGGTAGCCGTGGCCGGTCCCATCAGCTCGTCGATTCGATAAAAAGAGGTCTCCTACTATGCAAAAGAAAACAGTTGTCACCTTTGGCGAAATCATGTTGCGGCTCGCGCCCCCGGGCTACGAGCGGCTGATGATGTCCCCCATGCTGGTGGCCACCTTCGGCGGCGGTGAAGCCAATGTCGCCGTTTCGGTGGCCAACTATGGCCTGCCGGCGCGCTATGTCACCGCGCTGCCGGACAATCCCATTACGGATGCGTTTGTGTACCAGATGCGCGGCTTCGGCATCGACACATCCTTCATCAAGCGCAC
>JBBQLF010000357.1:0-5550 GCA_038327695.1 Bryobacterales bacterium | reverse complement strand
GCTTCGGTTACTTTTGCTTTTGACCCAACCGTCTCAGCTACGGTTACATTTTACGTGACCCAATTCGCGGTTCAGCCGCGTCCGCTTCTTCGCTTCGTTCAACAGGCGCGTCTTCGCCCGCTTGCTCGCCTTACTGTATTCTTCTCGTACCCGAGCCAGGTACTGTTCCCGTGAGTGCATGTCCACTCTCGCACCTTTCGGCGCGTATGGCCGGTCTCCGTACCCCGCCTTCGGTTACTTTTGCTATTGACCCAACCGTCTCAGCTACGGTTACATTTTACGTGACCCAATTCGCGGGGTTGACGCCTTCTACTCTCTCGAATATACTCGGCGTGGACCTTCCGTAGACTTTCGGCTCTCGTGTGCGGGAACTCGCCGGATGGTGCTCGTCGATTTAGGAAGATAGTCGAACCATTCAGTGATCTGGAGGCAAAGGATGTCAAAGCGGATTCATCTGCTTGCGTTTGTCCTAGTGCTCGGCTGCTGCCTGCCATTGTGCGGGCAATCCCTGGGCGAGATTGTCGGTGAGGTGGTGGATGCGTCGGGGGCTGTCGTGCCGGGCGCTGCCGTCACGGTTACCAATCTGGCGACCAATGCGACGCGCTCGGTGAAGACCAACGATGCCGGCCTGTATTCCTTCCCATCGCTCATGCCCGGCCAGTACAGGGTGCGGGTGGAAATGGGTGGATTCAAGACCGTGACGCGCACCAACATTGAACTGCAGGTGCAGCAATCGGCGCGTGTCAATTTCGCATTGGAAGTGGGCCAGGTGACGGAGGCCGTGGAGGTGAGCGGGAGCGCCGCCATGCTGGCGACGGAGGATGCCACGGTGGGTACGGTGATCGAGAATCGCCGCATTGTGGAATTACCCCTGAACGGACGCAACTTCCTGCAGTTGGTATCGCTGTCGCCGAACGTGACGTACGGTTTCGCCACGCCCGGCCAGGCCGGAGGACGGCAGGGCGGGGACCGCGCCAGCCAGAACATCTCACTGATGGGCATGCGGGGCACGTGGAACCGTTACACGTTGGATGGCATCGAGAACACGGACGTGAACTTCAACCTTTATGTCGTGCTTCCGTCGATCGACGCGCTGCAGGAATTCAAGGTCCAGAGCGGCATCTATCCGGCTGAATTCGGCCGCGCCGCCAGCCAGATCAACGTCTCCACGAAGTCGGGGGGGAACCAGTTCCACGGCTCCATGTTCGAGTTCCTGCGAAACGACAAGCTGGACGCCAGGCAGTATGACTTCCTGGGAACCAAACCGCCCAGGGGCCCGTTCAAGTACAACCAGTACGGCTTCATGCTGAGCGGCCCGGTTTGGATTCCAAAGATCTTCAATGGCAAGGACAAGCTGTTCTTCATGTCCAACTACGAGGGCTTCCGCCAGCGCACTCGCGGCTATGGCTCATACACGACGCCAACCACGGCCATGCGCAATGGCGACTTCGCTTACTCGCTGCCGGGCAACCAGCTCTATGATCCGAAGACGAGAAGACAGGTGGGTGGCGTTTGGACGGGCGATCCCTTCGTTGGTAACCAGATCCCGAAGAGCCGCTTCGACCCTGTTTCTCTGAAGCTGCTGGAATTCTGGCCCGCGCCGAACGTTAACACCACTGCGCTGAGCAACAACTACCAGGTGGCGCAGCCCGGTTTGACGGACAAAGACCAGTTCACGATTCGCGCCGATTTCAACGAAAGCTCCGCTTCGCAGTGGTTCGGCCGCTACAGCAAGACAGAGGAGGGGATCACGAACCAAGGCTGGGCGCTGAACGGGACGACGCTGTATACCTCCGCCTGGCAGGCCATGCTGTCCAACACGCGCATGATCGGCGGCAACAAGGTGAACGAGTTTCGCTTTGGCGTGAACCACTTCTATAATCTGGTTGGTCTGGAGTTGAGCGGCGTACGCGACGTCGTGGGCGGGCTGGGGATTCCCGGCCTCACCACGCCCGACCCCATCACCTGGGGCGTGCCGCGCATCACCAGCCTGGTGGGCGTTAGCGGATTCGGCAACGACTCCAGCGGGCCGTTCGCCATTTACGACACCACGTTCCAGTGGCTGGATAACTTCTCCTGGATTAAGGGCAAACACTCGTTACGGTTCGGCGCCGAGATCCGGCGGGACCGTTACAACCAGAAGGGCAACGAATTCGCCCGCGGGTCCTTCGAGTTCAACGGGACCTACACGAGCAACCCCACCACCCGGAAGGGTGGAGATTCAACCGCGGACCTGCTGATGGGCAACATGATCGCGGGCGAAGCTGCCATGTGGCTGGCGTTTGCCCAGTTCCGCGCCACCAGCGCTTACTTCTACATCGACGACACCTACCGCATGAATTCGAAAACGACCATCAACATGGGTTTGCGCTATGAGCTGTCGCCGCCGTGGTATGACCGGTCGCAGAATATGGTCAGCGTGGACGTGCCGCACATTTTGAAGGCCTCAAAAGTGCAGGACATGAGCCTGCACCCGACGCTGATCCGCACGGGCACCGGCGACTTCTATGAGGGCAAGGGCTTCCGCTATCCTGGCGTGCCCGTCGCGCGCGACGGGCGGCTGGGCGACAATCTGATCAAGACAGACTACTCCAACTTCGCGCCGCGCCTGGGCATCAGTTACAGCCCCAGCTCGAAGTGGACCATTCGCATGGGCGGCGGAATGTTCTATTCATTGGAGTCCGGCAACTCGCGTTTCGATCTGAACCGCGGCATGGCAGGCAGGGTGCGCCGGGTGGCCAATTCGGATCTCGCGGACCTCCAGTACGGCAACTTCCTCACGGGCGCAGCCAATCCGTGGGTCCTGCCGCCATCGCCCAGCCTGTGGAGCGTGAAGTACGGCATTCGGAATACCTATTCGATGATGTACCTCCTCAACTTGCAGCGGCAGTTGGGCAAGAGCACAGTGATCGAGGCGGGCTACAACGGCACGCAAAGCCGCCACCTGCAAGGCCTGCAGGACACCAACCAGGCAGTGCCGGGCACGGCGGGCAACTTTCTCGCGCGCGCTCCGTTCCCGGAGTTCAACTACATTCAGACCGCGCATTCGGAAGGCAACGGCAACTACAACGGGTTGGGCGTCAAGGTGACGCGCCGGATGACCGCCGGCTTGACCTACCTGCTGAGCTACACGTGGTCTAAGTCGATCGACAGTTCCAGCGCCATCCGCGGCACCAACGTGGACATCTTCCCGCAGGACAGCTACTGCATTTCCTGCGACAAGGGGTACTCCGCGTTCAATACCCCGCACCGTTTCGTCACGTCGATCCTCTATGAACTGCCGTTCGGCAAGGGCCAGCGATTCTTGAACCAGGGCGGTTTGGTCAATCAGGTGATTGGGGGCTGGCAGCTCTCCTCCATCATCACGATTCAATCGGGACGCCCGCTGAATATGCAGGCCGGCTACGACGTATCCGGCACCAACCACTACGGAGAAATCCGTTTGAGCGCCACAGGGACGGATCCGTACGCGGCGGAACAGAACGCGAATCACTGGTTCAATCCAGCCGGATTCACGTTGCCCGCCGCGGGCACGTATGGCAACATCAGCCGCAACCGCCTGATCGGGCCAGGCACAACCGGGTGGGACTTCTCGACCTTGAAGAACTTCCCCATCAAGGAGGGCATCAACCTGCAGTTCCGGTTTGAAGCCTTCAACTTCCCGAACCACCCGAGGTTGGGCGATCCGACCATATCGTGGGGCAGCCGCGACCCCGCAGTGCCGGGACCCAACTTCGGCCTGATCCGAAGCACGAACACCATGCGCCAATTGCAGTTCGGGTTGAAATTAGTATTCTGAGATCAGCGGACATTGCCGGCCCAGTTGGCACTGGGCCGGGCCGCCAATTGCAGTTCGGGTTGAAATTAGTATTCTGAGGTCTTCCATTGATCAACCGGGGGTGACTCTGGCCACAGGCTCGCCCCCTGCCAATCCAGGAGAGTGATAGAAATGAGTGATATGTCGATAGAACTGCCATCATCCCGCCGGACGTTTCTAGGCGCAGTGACCGCGGCTTCTTACAGCCGCGTACTAGGCGCTAATGACCGCATCAACATCGGTTTCATCGGCTGCGGCCTGATCGGGCTGCGCCACATCGCGGATTTCAAGACGCTGCCCGACGCGGCGCTGACCGCTGTGAGCGATGTCTACCAACCGCGAGTGGACAATGCCCAAGCCATGTGCGGCAGCAGTCCCAAGGGCTACCAGGACTTCCGCAAGCTGCTGGACGACAAGAACGTCGACGCCGTGATTATCTCCACGCCGGACCACTGGCACGCGCTGGCCACCATCATGGCCTGCGCTGCCGGCAAGGACGTGTACGTCGAAAAGCCGATGACGGTCTTCATCAAGGAGGGCCGATGGATGACCACGGCCGCCCGCAAGTACAAGCGCATCTGCATCACCGGCACGCAGGGCCGCAGCGGCACGCACATGAAGGACGTGCAGGCGCTGATGGCGCAGAATTACGCGGGCAAGATCCACACCGTCCGCTTCAGCTCCTATCGCAACATCATGCCGGGCTTCGGCAGGCCGGCCGATTGCGAACCGCTGGCGGGCCTCGACTACGACCTGTGGCTCGGACCCGCGCCCAAACGGCCCTACAATCCGAACCGCGTGATCTATCATTTCCGCTGGTTCTGGGACTATTCGGGCGGCCAGATGACCAATCTGGGCGCGCATGACATGGACTTGGTGCACTTCCTCATGAAGGTCCAGTCGCCGAAATCGGTGTACTCCGCGGGCGGCCGGTTTGCCCTTGAAGACAATGGCGAGACGCCGGATACGCAGGACGCCATCTGGGAGTACCCGGGATTCACAGTGGAGGGCTCCCTGCGCGAGGCGTCGGGTGGCAGGTCGCGGGGTGGCGGCGGGACGGCGAGCAGCCTGGCCGGCGTGCAATTCTGCGGGACCAAGGGTATTCTCGCTGCTTCTCGTGGCGGATACGAGTTCGCGCCCGACATGAAGATTGTCCCGGAACGCGCGATTCCCGCGTGGTCCAACCCTCCCGGCCATCCCAAAGCAATCGATGTCCCACCGTCGCTATACGCGGAGGCCAGGAAGGGCGCGGGCGATGGACCGGAACCGATGATCCACCACGCGCGGCATTTTCTGGATTGCATCAGGTCTCGCCAGAAGCCCATTTCCGACGTCGAAGACGGCCATCACGTGTCAGTGTCTTGCCACTTGGCAAACATGTCCATGAAGCTGGGCCGGGCGCTGAAATGGGATGCGGAGAAAGAGGAAGTGATCGGAGACCGGGAAGCCAACGCAATGCTGGTGCGGCCGTACCGCAAACCCTGGGACGACGTACTGAGGAGCTTCAAGCTGTGACCCGCCGGAGCTTCATCGCCACCACCACGGTTTCCGCTTCCGCCGCCATGCAGCCGCCGCTGCGGAGCAAAATGGGCTTCTCGCCCGATTGCCTCGTTATCCTTCGCCCACCGCGGACGGCACACGACCTGCTCGAAAAGGCCTATTCGGTGGGTGCGGGCGGCATCCAGGTTCCGCTCACTTCGCTTGAGCCGGACTACCTGAAGAAAGTCCGTGCC
>JBBQLF010000356.1:0-5560 GCA_038327695.1 Bryobacterales bacterium | reverse complement strand
GGACGTTGATCGGCAACGATGGCGGGACGTTGATCGGCAACGATGGCGGGACGTTGATCGGCAACGATGGCGGGACGCTGATCGGCAACGATGGCGGGACGTTGATCGGCAACGACGGCGGAACTTAGGAGTTTCCCATGTTCAACAGAATCTTCATCCTCTCCCTGCTCGCCACCGCGCTCTTCGCCGCCGCGGTGAAGTACGACTACGACGCGGCCGGCCGGCTGACGCGGGTGGATTACGGTGATGGCCGCACCATCACTTACACCTACGACAAGAACGGGAATCTGCTGAAGCGGGAAGCCGCCGGCGGAGCCGCAGATACGGCAGGCGTGGCTGCCGGCAGGAAGGCGCAAGCCCCGGACAAGGCGCGCTCCGGGGCATCCCGGTAGATCGCCCGGCATAGCCACACGCTACCCTCGCCGCGCCAGGCGGGAGCGCGCATTCCCTTTGGTTGCACAATACGCTTCCGGCACTGGAAGTCTGCTAGATTGGGATTTCGTAACTGCGTCTGTGCCCCGCTTCATGTTCTCCACCACCACACAATACGCGTTGAGAGCGCTTCTCATCCTGGCCGAACGATCCAACGGCACCCTGGTTCTCGGCCGCGACATCGCTCAGCGGGCGCTCATCCCGGCCAACTACCTGTCCAAGGTCATGTTGACACTGGCTGGGGCTGGCATTGTGGAAGGATCGCGTGGCAGCAATGGGGGTTACCGGCTGGTGATTCCGGCTCACGACCTGAAGCTCCTCAGCGTAGTCCGGTTGTTTGACCGGCAGTTCGCCCCCAAGGCGTGTGTGCTCGGCCTGAAGAAGGAGTGCTCCGATGCCGCTCCGTGTCCGGCGCACGTGGCCTGGCAGGACGCCAAGGCGGGCCTGATGAAGTTCCTCGAGGAGACGTCGCTCGACGACATCTCGGGCGGCGCCTTCGAGGTGATGCTACCGAAACAGCGGCAGCCTCCGGCCTAGCGGGTTTTCCGTTGCCCCCTCTATGAAATAGTTCCTGCAATCCTGCGCACTGATTGCATAGTTGTTCATGAAGCGCTTCGGAGTAATGTCTCATTTCCGGCGGGAAGAATGCATAGACCACACGCATGGAAGCCGGCCACGCCAGGACGCGGCGCCGCAACTTCTTACCGATCCAGTTTCCGGGCCCAACGATGTCAGCGGCGGGCGGGGTCGCCGGTGACGGAAGCGGCGGTGACTGAGTCAATCAGGCAGAGGGCCTTGGCGTAGGCGGCGCGGGCCTCGTTGTAACTCTGCATCACGTCGCTAAAGGCTCTCTGGGCATCGAGAAACCCGACCAGCGTGGCTTCGGCGCGGCGGCAGGAATACTCAGTGGCCTGGAGCACGTCCCTGGAGGTGGCGAGCAAACGCTTCTCGATGTCCCGCATGATGCCGAGAGACATGGAGTACTGCTGGCAGGCGCTGACGACTTCGCCGTTGGCGCGGGCTTCGGTGGCGTGGGCCAGGGCGCCGGCCTGACTGATTTCGCGTTGGGCGCGAGCGATTTCGTTCTGGTTGCGGTTGAAGCCAGGCAGAGGGGCGCTGACGAAGAAGCCCAGCGAGGTGCCGTAGGAAGAGTGGAGGCCTTCTGGCGGCGATACTCGGTGCCGGCGGTGTAGCCGAACTTGCGTTGCGCCAACTGGAGCCGGAGGCCGGCCGGATTGCGGGCCTGGAGACTCCTGGAGTACTGCAGATCCGGACGCTGCGCTTGCACCTTAGCACGAATGCCGTCCAACTGAATACCCGGCTCGCCGCTGCGGATGGAACCAGCGATCTCAAAGTTGTCCAAGAGCTGGCTGCGCCCCATTAGGGGTTGGAGCCGGGTCTTGGCCTGGCGCAACTGCAACTCAGCCTGGCGGACGGCGGTCTGAAACTGGAGCGCGGCCAACTGGGAGCGATTGAGTTCCACCTCGGCAAGGCCGCCGGCGCGGACGCGTGCTGCGTTCACTTCGACGGCAGTCTGGACGTCGACGAAGGCGCTTTGCACGTCGAAGATGAGACGACGGATGCTGTCGCGGACTCCGATCCCGGCGAGCGACTTTTCCGATGCGGCCAGCTCCATGCGAGCCGCTCGCTTGACCGCATTGATTTCCAGAACCTTGCCGGAGATGGAGGTCCGGCTTCGAGCCGGCGCCGGCTCTGCTCGCGTGAACTGAGGGCCTGTTCGCGCGAGGCCCTGGCGAGGGCGAGGGCGGTTTGTGCAGAGATGACGTCCTTTTGCGCGATTGGCTTGTGCTGGAAGAGATCGGTGACACGGCTGAGTTCGGCCTCGGCCTGGGCGATGCTCACATCGTTTCAAACACGCTCCCATGGAGCGATCGCGACCGCTGAGTTCGGCCTCGGCCTGGGCGATGCTCACATCCGCCTGACGCAGGGAAACCTCAGCCTGAGAAAAGGAGGTTTCGGCTTCGGCAACAACGGAGCTTTCGATGACTATCACGGGATCGCCCTGGCTGACGGCGTCGCCCAATTTCACCATCACCTTGGCGATCCGGCCGGGAGCGGGCAAGACAACATGGCCGACCCGATTCGGGTTGGCCTCGATCCTGGCGGGCGCAGTCACCTGGCCGACCGGGACGGAGACCCTTTGCACCGCTTCGATCTTCATCTGTTTCAGTTCGGGGGCGTCCGCGCCGAGTTTGACCAGGCGGGCTGTCCCGGAGGGCGCCGCTGCGCCACTGCCTACTTTGGGTTCGGCGGCCGAAGGCTTGGGATCTCCGCATCCCGTGCTGAGGACGGAAAGCACGCACAGGCAGTAGAGGAAAAGACGGTGCCGCCTGGGCCTGAATACTTTCGCATAGAGTGCTAACCGGACATCTCAGCCCAGGTCACTACGCGTTTTTCGTAGATCGCCCTGGTGCCCATCAGCGCCACCAGCGTCGCTTCCAGCGCACTGTCGACGTCGTTGAGCGGACGTTTGCCTTCGAGGATGTTCGATGCGAAGGCAGACAGCGACATCAAGGTGGAGTCCTGCCCGGCGTTGGGCACGTCCAACTGGACCCGCTTGCGTTCCCGGCGCGGGAAATACTCCGCCTTTGTCAGGTCCACCGCCCCATCGCTCAAGAAGACGCGCTCCTGGATGCCGGTGAAGCCTGGGGGATCGAAGTAGTGGTGGCTGAAGTTGATCTGCGCGCCGCCCTCGAATTCGTAGATCAGGCTGTAGTGGTCCATCACCGTTCTGCCGGGCGGGTCGTCGACGAACAAGGTGGTCCCGCCGTCGCCGTAGCAGCGGACAGGGGGCTTGCCCACGGCCCAGCGGAAGAGGTCGAGAATGTGGATGCCCTGGTCGGTCACGATGTCGCCGCACTTGGTCTTGTCGAAATACCAGGGAATGTCGCGCGGCAGGTCGCCGCCGTGTCGAATCCCGTGGCACTGCAAAACCTTGCCGGCGTTGCCGGACTTGATCCAGCGCATGGCGGCGTTCCGGTGCGGATCATGTCTGAGCTGAAAACCAATCTGGAAGATGCCCTTGGCGCCCCGCGCGGCCTTGGCGACCGCCCGGCAGTCATCCGGCGTCAGTGCCAGCGGCTTTTCAGCATACAGATGCTTGCCGCGCCCGAGAATCTCGATGTCGAACTCCCGGTGGGTGAAATCCGGCGTGGCCAGGACAACGGCGTCAATGTCCGGCCTTTCATCGAGCATCCGGCGGAAGTCCGTGTAGGTCTTCGCCGTCCCCCCTTTCTTCGCCACCGCCGAGGCGGCCGCGTCCACGCGTTCCGGCACGATGTCGCACACGGCGACAATTTCGAACCCGGGGACATCGAGCCCATTGCGCAAGAGGAACGACCCGCGGTTGCCGGTCCCCACAAACGCCACTCTCAGTTTCCGGCCCTGCGGTTGCGCTCGCAGGATAGCCGGCGCCCCGGCCAATACCGCTCTTCTGGTCACGCTCATTGGTACAGCTCCTTCAGCATTCGACTCGCTGTGTCCACCAGTATCGCCCCGCCCGGCTCGGCGCAGCGGGCGCTGATCACTTCGTAGTTGCCCTCGGCATAGGCCTTGGCGTTGGGAATGTAGCCGAGGTTATCGTTGGCCAGCGACACGACGATGGTCTGGCGGAACGGCGAAGCCTGCTTGATGGCCAGGCCCAGTTCCACGAAGATCTCTCCCGGCAACGCCACCCAGGCGACCTCCCGGCCCAACGCCACCACCTGAACTTCTGCCTCCAGCGGCTTGCCCTGGCGCGCCTCCACGTCCAGCACTCGAAACGCCTTCACCATCTCCAGGAATGGCGCGGCGTCCGGCTTGCCGAAACGGGCCGCCACGCCCTCGGCCCACGCCACATCCTGAGCGTTGTGCCCGGCCAGCGGCAGGCGAACGGTCTCGCTCTTCGCCCTGAGGGTGGCGGCCTCCACCGGCACCATGCGCGCCCAGGTCTTCATCGTCTCGCCCGCGAGCACGGTTCCAATTCGCGCCGCCTCGGCGTGGCCCTTCTGCGGCCGGCCGTCACTGACGTCGATGTGATTGACGTTGCCTGAGCAGCCCATGGTGAACAGCGTCAGCATCCCTCCACCCTTGGCGCCGTTCAACAGCGAGGAAAGTGTGTAGGGAAAGTCCGCCGACACCTCGGTCCCACCGACGGTATCCAGATGCATGGCGTAGTTGACATAGGTCGCCAGCGGTGAGCCGCCCTCTGTCTCCAGATAGACGACTGCAACCTCATCGTCAATCGGCCCGGCCGTCCGGACAATGGCCGGGTTCCGCTTTCCGGGATTCCAGCCGACGCTGCCATCCTTCATGTGGTAGCGCCGGTTGAACGCGATCCGCGCTTCGATGCCGGACCCGGAAAAAGCCCGCACCGGCTGCATGGAGCCGAGCGCCTGCCGCACACTCGCGCTAATCCGGGCCGGGAGCGATTTGGTATAGGCATCCGCCTTCCCGCCCGGCGCCGCGCTGGTGTCGTAGCGGGAAGTGGAGCCGGCCAAGACGGGCCCCGTGTGCGCGTGCGTGGCGCTGATCATTACCTGGTGCGGCCGGAGACCGGTCTCGGCTTCAATCAGCCGTTTCGATTCCTCCACCACACGGCGCGTCAGGTGGATCAGGTCACACGTCACCAGCGCCATGCGCTGGCCCCCGGCTTCCACCACCAGCGCCTTGGCCCAGAGCTCATCGTGGACGCCCGTGGAGCCGCGTTCGTAGTAGTAGCCAGCCATCGGCGTACCATCCGGCGGCGTGATCTTCACCTGCGCCGTTCCAGCACTTAGCGTCACCAATGCCACCAGCAGGATCATGGCTGCCTCCTCGCCCCAATCAGCAATATAGCGCCGTTGGCGGCCTGGTGCATCGCACGTATAGGGGACCCGGTTTTTTTGGACACCAGGTTGGCTTACTGACCGAGATCCAAGGAGACTAAACGTAATGACAGAAAATCTGAAAGACACTATCGGTTCCGGAGCGGTGGGGGGAGCCCGGTGGGCGATACCCACCGCTCCGGAACCGGCGGCCGCGGCCGGGCCCCTCGCCCCCAACCAAAGGTGGACCGTCACTCGGAAGCGCGAGGTGGTCCTCCGCCTGCTTCGAGGAGAGCCCCTGGACGCCCTGGCCCGTGAACTCG
>JBBQLF010000355.1:0-5561 GCA_038327695.1 Bryobacterales bacterium | reverse complement strand
CGTATTCGAGAGTCAGGCCCTCCGTGATCTGCTGGCGGTCCGCCACTTTGGCCGACATGGTCCGCAACACCGGTCCGGTCTGCGCGGTGCCCGGGCCAAACAGCAAGCCCGTGCCCGCCCGTTGCCGCACAGACGCCTGGCGCACTGTCAACTCCACGTCCGGGGAGACGGCCGAGCCGGCGCCGCGCGTGTAACGCGTGCGGAACCCCGCCGTGGGCGCGCCCACGCTGGAGGCATAGCCCACATTGCCGCTGACCTGCAATTGATTGTCGCCGAACAGCGACGTCGCCACCGCGAACGCGGTACCCAGGTCCGGCTCCGATCCAAGCGCCGAGGAGCCGCCAGAATCGCCCGCCGACACCCGCATCATGCCGCTGGTGGAAGAGAAGATGGAGGGCGAAGCGGACGAGGAGGTTCCGCTTCGCCATTGAGGATCCCAGGCCCGGAGGACAGGCCTGGTAGCCGTGGAACTGCGCAGTACCCACTTCCAGTCCTCATTGAGCACTCCGGCCTGCCCGGGCGCTGTATAAACAAGCTCAATGGTGCTGAACAGATTCGCCAGTTGAATGTTGAGGAAGCTCTCCATGCCGGCGCGCACCGGCACGTTGCCGCGCATGGCAGGCACGAAGCTGCTCAAATTCACGCGCACGCTGTACTGATCCGGCGTTAACGTGTCAAACCGGAACTGGCCGTCCGGCGAGGTCAGGGCCCGCTTGACCAGCCTCTCATGACGGTTCATCAGAAGCACTGTGGCGCCCATCTGCGTGACGCCCGCCGCATTGCGCACCTGTCCCGTGATCGAGCCGAATAACTTCAGCTCGGCGCCTGCCGCGGGTGCCCATCCACTGGCGAAAGTGGCGAGCAGGATGACGCTGGTATTGCGCAACATCCTTTGGTGCGGGCCTCCTGTTTAGCCCGGACGGAAGCCAACCTGATCCATCTTAAGTTATAGAGAACTGCGCCGTCTGCGTCAAGCTCTGTTCCCGCAGCTTATCGGTAACCTTAATCTTCAACGTATACTGCCCCGGCTCCAAACTGCCCAGCGGCAGCAGTTTCTTCAGGATCATCTGGGACGCCGAACCTTCCAGCGCCGTCAGCTCTTCAGTGAATTCGATGACCTTGCTGTTATCGGCCGTCCGCACAATTTCATACTCCACCGTACCGCTCGCCTTGCCGGTCTTCTCATCGGCCTCAAAGTTGTACAGCTTGAGGTAGATGCCCATCTTCTCGGCCCGCTTGAAGCTGTCGCCCATCCTGGGCCGGACCTTCGAGGTGCCGATCACAAACTGGCCCGTGCCGATGCTGCGCGTCGGAACGTCCTCCAGTACATCGGCCAGAATCAGCGAACTGGCGAACAACTTGTCGTCTTCCATGCGCGGCACGTTCAACGCCATCTCGTAGTTGTTCATATTGCCGCCTACGATGTCCTTGGCCACCACGTTGAGCCGGTACATGCCGGGCGGCAACGGAATGGACTTCTGGAAGATCGATACGCCCTGGCTGGCCTGCTGGAGCAACTCGGTGGGCACATCCACCGTCACCACTTCCTCAAACACGTTGGCCACCCGCCGCGCGATGGACGTGATGCGCGCGTAGATATTGACCACCGCTTTGCTCATCCCCTGTTCCTGCTTGAACTGCAGGTCCTTGCGGTTGAACTGAAGCGTGACGTTGGTCATCACCGTGCTGGCCGTGGCCGGGAAGAAGTCCGCGCGCGCCTGCATCGGCAAGAGGTTGAACATGATGCGGGAATTGACCTGCGCTTCCAGGTCCTTGAACTTGATCTTCGGCGCCTTTTGCAGATCGGCATACTGTTGCAGCCGGTCAAACTGGTTCATGCGCGAAGGCAGCGGCTGGTTGCCCGTCCCCAGGCGTGTGCCGTCGGTGCGGTTGAAGCGGTCATTCTTGCTGGCCATGCCCATCTGCTCCATCATGGTCAGGCCCGCGCCCGGCACCATCAGGAGCGCGTCCTTCTCAGACGGGTCCATCGTCATCCGGTACTCACCGGTCATGGTCTTGTCCACAAACTCGATCTGAATGTCCTGCTGGTTGCCCACGCCTTGCAGATACCGGTAGCGCCACTTCTCAAAGGGGTACGTCGATGTGGTGCCGCCGCCCTCTTCATACGGGCGTTCATAGGTGCCGCCGGAAGGGTGGGACTCGATCTCATCGGGCGGCCCGAAGGTGATGTAAATCATGCCGCGATCCGTCTTCCAGCCCGGAATGCCCGAAGCGTAGCGTTCATTGGCGTAGGCGATGCGGCGGTAGTGCTCTTCCTTGTACTCGTTTTCCTGGGTGTCGGGCGAGGGATCGCGCCTCATCCAGAAACCCTCGATGAACTGCTCGCGCTCCTCGTCGGTCTGCATGCGGCTGAACGACTTGCGCTCTTCGTCGGTGATGATGTAGTTCACATCCTCACTCAGCCACTTGCGATAGGGCGTCTCCAACTCCTTGCGGAGTTTGGCTTCCCGCTTCTTCTGCTCCTTCTCGCTCATCGGTTTGGCGACGGTTTCGCGTTGCCCGCTGGCTGGTTTCTTCTGCGCGGAAGCCGGGCCACTGAGGCCAACTACCACAAATGCGGCCAGCAATACGGAAACCAAGTCTTTTCTCATCATACGTTTAGCCATCCTATGCCCGGACGGAGCACCAGTTCCAGTGTATCGCAATTCGCACTTTGGACGCGTCCGGCCCCCCGCCGGTTTCAATCACCCATGACGACGATCTTCTCGCCCGCCGTCCCGCGGCCAAACGGATTGAAGTCTGTCTGCTCATCATAGACGTCCACGCCCTCCGCCCGTTTCAGCCCGTTGACCACCAGATAGGTGAGCGGCGTCGCCGCCGCTTCATATAGGACTTTGCCCAGATACCCGGAGAAAATCAGATTCACAATCGTCGGCCAACTCTCCCGGCCCGCGAACGCCAGAACCATGATCACGGTCGAATCGACCAGTTGCCCCACAATCGTAGACCCGATCGTCCGCGACCACAAGGCTTTTCCGCCGCTCCACACTTTCATCCGCGCCATCACGTATGAATTGGCGAACTCGCCGGCCCAGTACGCCACCAGGCTCGCCCCGATCATCCGCGGCACAAATCCGAAAACCGTCGCAAACGCCGCCTGGTCTTTGAAATCAGGCGCCGCCGGCAGCCACACCACCAGCATCCCCATGCCTGCCATCAGCGCCGCACCGAAAAAGCCCAGCCAGATGGCCCGCCGCGAACCCGCGTAGCCATAAACCTCAGTGAAGATATCGCCGAAGATGTAGGTGATGGGGAAGAGCAGTTGCGCACCGGAGATCCGGAACGGGCCGACGGCGCAGATCTTCGCCCCGATGAGGTTGGAGATCAGCAGCACGGTCACAAAGACGACGATCAGAGTATCGTAGTAGCGAAAACGGTGATCGGGCCGCTCAAAACGCGAAAACGAGACGGCGCGGGCGGCTGTGGACATACTCCCATGGATTCAGCCCGCCGCCGCCGCGCCTCAGAAAACTTGACCCGGCCTACTGCTTGTCCAGCACGAACTTCAGCGCGAATTCGCCTTGCGACGTGCTGATGCTGGATTCCACCGTCATGACCTTCCCGTCGGCCGAAAGAGACCATTTGTCTTTGGACACGATGGAATTGCCGTTGATCTCGCGCTTGGTCACAACCTCCAGCGCCGGGCCCTTCCAGGCCGCCGTCACCTTGGCTGTTGTCGGGCCCATCTGCACATCGCGCTCTTTGCCGTCGATGGTGTAGGCGACATCGGTAGTCCGCTCATTGCCCTGCATGGACTGCGTGGTGCTGAGCTTCATTTCCGGATCCTTGTGGTCCACCTTGCGCTCAAACTTGTCCGGGCCTTGCGGCATCGGCCCGAAGTCGCTCTTGGCGTTGTTAATCTTCCAGAAGCCGGAAAAGTCGGGTTTGCCGGCGGCCATGGCTGCGCCGCACGTCATGGCGGCGGCGATGGCAAGAGCCCAGAATCTGCGAGTCATGCGTGTTCCTTTCGCGGACGTCCTCAGGATACTAGGAAATCGACGTGCCTGGTGGAGCCCGGTAGAGCGCACGCCGCGTGAGGCGGGCGTGATACACTCCGTCGCTAAGGGCCTGTTTCGAAATAACCTGTCCAACCACTCCCTCACGGCCGTGGCTCGGAAGTACTTTCTGAGCCGCGCGCGTAAGCAAGCGGTTTTCACCGAATGGGGAGGTTGTTTCATGACAAGCCCTAAGTGGAGATTCCGCCTATGACAATTCGCATTCCGTACATCCCGCTGCTGGCCGCGATGCTGGCCGCCGCCGTGCCATCCCCGGCGCAGATCAACAACCTGACGCGCGAGGAGATGATCCGCTACACCGCGCAGAACCCGTATGAGCGATTTCCGGACGGACGGCCCAAGGTGCCGGACGCCGTGCTGAATCAGATGAAGGAGATGTCCGCGGAGGAGTTCATCGGCGCGGGCGCGCGCGGTTCCCTGCACTACGCGGACGGATTCCAGTTGCTGAGCCCGGGCAAGCGGCTCATCGGGCGCGCTTTCACCGTGCAACTGATGCCGATCCGGACCGAAGTGGCGGACGTGGACGCCGAGGCGTGGAAGGGCAAGGGCAACACGCTGCCGCTGAACCACCAGACCGCCATCGATATGCTGCAGCCGGGGGATGTGTTCGTGGCGGATTTGGGCGGCAACGCGGACGCGGGCGGGATTGTGGGCGACAACCTGGCCTACTATGTGTGGAAGAAGACCGGCGCCGGCTTCGTGATCGACGGCGCGATCCGGGACCTGGAAGGGATCGCAGCGTTTGGCATGGCCGGGTACTTCCGGGCGGCTGTGCCGCCGGCCATTCGTGGGGTGATGGTCACGGGCATCAACGTTCCGGTGCGGATCGGCAAGACCACGGTGATGCCCGGCGACGTGGTGTTCGGCGACCGCGAAGGGGTGACCTTTATTCCGCCGAGCCAGGTGCAACGGTTCATCGACAACGCGGTGATCACCCACATCCACGACGAATGGACGAAGCGGAAGTTCGACGAGGGCAAGTACAAGTCCAGCGATATCTACGGCAGTCCGCGCGACCCCGAGCTGATCAAGGAGTATCAGGAGTACCTCAGGACGAAACTCGGGCCCGAGGCCTATGACGCTTACAAGAAGCGCCAGGCCGAGCGGCGGGCGGAACCGGCCAAGCCAGGACGTTGACGCGGCTGGTTGGCCTGGGGAACTCCGCCAAGGTCACGGCGGTGGCGCTCCGTTTCGGCGGCCAGTTGAACTACGCGGGCACCGGGTTCGGCGCGGCAAATCTGACGGTCTCCATCACCTCAAACGCAGCCACCAGTGTGCCGGGCCATGGCTTGGTCATGCTGGTTCCCGTTTGGATATCGCTTCGGGTAGCGGGACGTCGACCGGCACTGCGGGTGCGGTCCAGACGTCGACCGGCAAGGTGGGGGTCCGTTCGGGGACATAGGTAACACTTTAGTCCGAGGACATGGGTAACAGTGTGTTGGGTTCGGAGTTCGTCACCTGGGTGTCATCATATCGGGTTCGGGCCTGTGGAAATGTGGGAATCGCCTTGGCGATTTCCAAGTG
>JBBQLF010000354.1:0-5566 GCA_038327695.1 Bryobacterales bacterium | reverse complement strand
GCGCGGTAGTCGTTGGCCATGCCCAGGCTGTGATCGCCCATCCCGGAATTGCCCGCCGCCGCCACCACCACAATGCCGCTGCCCACCAGGCGGTTGGCTTCATCGCACACCGGCGTTCGCCCGCACGCAAAACTCTTGACGTTGTGGAGCAGAGAAAGACTCAGGTTCACGCCGTGCAGCACCATCCGGCCCTTGTTGGCATTGAGGAATCGGGTATATTGCAGCGCCGCCAGAATGACGCTCTCCTTGCCGTGGCCGAAGGCGTCAGTGACGCGCAGGTCGTATAGCCGGATGTCCGGGCACATGCCCACCAGTGGCGTCTTGTTCGTCTTCCAGTTCGCGGCCAGAATACCTGCCACGTGCGTCCCGTGATCCACCACCGGCGGCTCATAGCCATTCTTGCCCCCTTGGATGTGCGGGATCACCAAAGCAGTTTCCAGCAGGTTCCAGTCCAGTGGCTGGCCCTTGAGCAGGCGTGGAGTCAGATCTCGCGCTATCGCCGTCCGCTGCTTTTTGCTGATCCCTTTGATGGCCGAGGGCGCGCTGGCGCCGCCGGCGATTGTGATCGACGTCAAGTCAAGCAGCCGGGTGAAGTCGAGCGTCTTCTCCACCCGCGTCAGATGGTCGAATGAGCCCTCCTCCGGCAGTACCGTGGTTTCGTCCACCAGGAATGCCGGATGCGTGGCGTCGATGCCACTATCAATCACCGCCCAGCAGATGTCCTTCGCCGGGAGTTCGAAAACCTTCACGGCCGCGTCCGCCTTGACCGCCAGCCGCGAGCGGTAGATCGCGCCGCGTACGTCACGATCCGAGAAGACGTTCCACAGTGGAGGCTGAGCCGGGAGAGCCTCTGGCGTAAATGGCTCCAGGTTTTCGAGTAGCTGCTGAATGCACCGAACGGCGCGCTGCAGCGCCGTCCGGTCGTTGACGTTTACTTCCAGCGGCGAAACCTGGTCCTGAGCCATCCCAATGCAGCCCACGATCCGGACCATGTCCAGCACCGACTGCGTCAGCAGCGAGGGCTTAGCTTCCTTAGGTGATTTGGCCTTAGGTGATTTGGCCTTAGGTGATTTGGCCGTGGGCGATTTGGCCGTGGGTATCTTGGTGGGATCGGTCAGCAATTCTACCAGATCGGTCTGCTCGTGCAGCACGTCCAGCGCTGCGTTCAAGTCGCCCGGCCCCACCTGGAATTGCCTGGCCCACCAAAAAGACACCGGCAGCACGATCCGGATCAGGCCGGCGTAATCGGTTGTGAACAGGACGTGGGTTTCGTTGTAGCTCAGCTTGAACTGGCGTTCCGCATTGCCTGCGCCCGCCGTCTCGCGTTCGGTGCGCGTCTTCAGCGCGCAGAACAGTTTCTCTACGCTGCTCAGATTGTGCGGAGTCAGCAGAAGATCGTGAAACTTGCCGGGATCGGTGCCGAAGAGTATCCACACGTCGGGCAACACAGGGGTGTCCTGGGTGAATCTCTGGCCGCGCAGTCCGGCCGTTTTTGGGTAGACAATCTCCAGTACTTGTGATTCGGAAAGAAACATCGGCCGCGTTCCTCCGCCAACCCAGACTGTTACTCTTTATAGCTCAATGACTGCGCCGTTACAACAAGATTCTGGAATCGATGGCTGTACTGTCTCCACACCTCGAGCCGCATTCGTCGTACACTCACTTGTATTGCCCACCCGATGAATCGGGCGCAAATTCCATCATGTTCAAAATCCTGGTTCGCTGGCTGCTCCGGATTCTTTACCGCCTCGATGTGCGCGGCTCGCTCCCGTCCGCTCCCAAGACTCTCGTGGTCTCCAATCACCAGTCCTTCCTGGACGCCATGATCTTGTGGACGTGCCTGCCGTCCCGGTCTCTCTGGGTGGTTCACACCCAGATTCTTCGCCAGCCGCTCTTTCGGTTGATTCTGACGAAGGTGGACCACATCGTCATCGACACCACCAATCCCTTCTCGTTGAAGTCCACCATCGAAGTCATTGAGTCGGGCCGGCCCGTGATCATTTTTCCCGAAGGGCGCGTCACCGTTACCGGTACGATCATGAAAGTCTATGACGGACCGGCCTTCATCGCCGCCAAGACAGGCTGCACCGTGGCGCCAATCATCATCGATGGCGCTGTCCGGGCCAAGGGTTTCAGCCGGATGGGCGCCGATTACCCGCTGGCGCTGTTCCCAAAAATCCGCGTCACGTTCTTTCCGGGTGAGCAGATTGCCATGCCGGCAGGCGCCTCCGGCAAGATTCGCCGCCGCAAGGCTGGCGAGGAGATGCGCCGCCTGTTACAGCGATGCTGGTTCGCCGCGAGACCCAAGCGCTCCATTCACGATGCTTTCCTTGACGCCGTCGAAATCCATGGCCGCGGCCGTCTCATGGTGGAGGACGTCACGGGTGTCAACCAGTCCTATGGCGACATCCTGAAGGCGTCGCTCGCGCTCGGCCGTCTCGCCTGCAAACTGACAGCCGAGAACGAAGTGGTGGGCGTTCTCATGCCAAACGCCACCGCCACGCTCTCCCTCACACTGGGTCTGTTCGGGGTGCGCCGGATCCCGGCCATGCTCAATTTCACGGCCGGCGCCGATGGCCTGCAGAGCGCCATCAAGGCCGCGCAGATCAAGACCATACTTACTTCGCGCGCCTTCCTGGAGAAGGGCAAGCTGAGCGGTCTGGTGGAGAAACTCCAGGGCGTCACCGTGGTCTGCCTGGAAGATTTGCGCCCGCGCTTCACTCTGGCAGACAAGCTCTGGCTGGTGCTCTACGCTCTCCGCAGGCCGCGAGCCGCCACGCTCCACAGCCAGCCGGAAGACGTCGCCGTGGTCTTGTTTACCTCTGGTTCAGAGGGCAAGCCGAAAGGTGTCGTCCTGAGCCACCAGTCCATCGTGGCCAACGTGGATCAGGCGCTCACCGCCGTGGACGCCTCGCCCACAGACCGGATCCTCTCGGCCATGCCGGTCTTCCACAGCTTCGGCCTCACCGCCGGTTTCATGCTGCCCATCCTGAACGGCATCCGCCTCTTCCTCTACCCCTCGCCCCTGCACTACAGCATTGTGCCGGAACTGTTTTACGATCGCGACGCCACCATCATGTTCGCCACGCCGACGTTCATGAAGCACTACGCCAAGCGCGCCCACCCTTACGATTTCCGCAAGGCGCGCCTGCTGCTGGCCGGCGCGGAAAAGCTGAGCGACGAGGTGCGCGACCTCTACATGACCAAGTTCGGCGTTCGCCTGTTGGAGGGCTATGGCGCCACGGAGTGCTCCCCCGTCATCGCTCTCAACACGGCCATGCGCTGCAAGGACGGCACGGTGGGCGAACTGCTGCCGGCCATGGAATATCGCCTCGAACCCGTCCCCGGCATCGACGAAGGCGGTCTGCTCCACTTGAAGGGGCCCAACGTCATGCTGGGCTATTGGCGCGAATCCAATCCACGAGTGTTGGAGAAGCCCTCCTCGCTCTTTGGTGAGGGCTGGTACTCCACCGGCGACCTCGCCAATGTCGACGAAGACGGATTCCTTCACATCCTGGGCCGCGTCAAGCGCTTTGCCAAGGTCGCTGGCGAGATGGTTTCGTTAGAAGTGGTGGAGCGTATCGCGGAGGTGGCGTCCCCGCACTCCGTCCACGCCGCCATCACCCGGCCCGACGCCGCCCGCGGCGAGATGATCATCATCTGCACCCAGGACGCGAAGCTGAAACGCGACCAACTCCAGCAGGCCGCGCGCCAGTTAGGCGCGCCGGAACTCGCCATCCCGCGCCGCATTTTGTACCTGGACAAGATCCCGCTGCTCGGCACCGGGAAGAAAGACTATCCCCAGATCAGCCGGCTCGCGGAGGAGAAGATTGCCAGCCCATCAGCCTGAGATTCCCTACAGTCCCCGCGAGCAGCGCGTCTGGTACATGTATGACTTTGCGAACTCCGCGTTCGCCTCCACGGTTGTCACGCTCTTCCTCGGGCCCTACTTGACGGCGCTGGCCAAGAGCGCCGCCGACGCCGGCGGCCACATCTACCCGCTCGGCATCCAAGTGGATCCGCGCAGCTATTGGAGTTATCTGATCTCCCTCTCCGTCCTGTCGCAGGTCATCTTCCTGCCCATGCTGGGGGCCGTCGCCGATTACAGCCCGAACAAGAAACGCCTGCTCGGCGTGCTGACCTATCTCGGCGCCGGCGCCACCATCGCCATGTTCGCGCTCCAGGAGGGCCTCTACCTTCTGGGCGGCGCGCTCTTTCTGATCTCCAATCTCGCCTTCGGAGCGGCCGTCGTTGTCTACAACAGTTTCCTCAATGACATCGCACCCGAACAAGACCGGGACTCAGTCTCCTCCAAGGGCTGGGGCATCGGCTACCTGGGTGGCGGCATCATGCTGGGCTTGAATCTGCTGCTGTACCAGAACGCGGAAAGACTCGGACTCTCCGAAGCCATGGCCGTGCGCATCAGCCTCGGTTCAGCCGGCGCCTGGTGGGCCTTCTTCGCCCTGATCCCGATGTTTGGCCTGCGGAACCGGCCCCCGCACCGCACCGCCGAGCCCGGCGAAAACGTAATCGCCAAGGGGTTTATCCAGGTCTTTTACACGCTGCGCGGGATGCGCCACTACCCGCAGACCCTCACTTTCCTGGTTGCCTTCCTCATCTACAACGACGCCATTCAGGCCGTCATCACCCTGGCCGGCCAGTACGGATCGGATTACCTCAAGATCCCCATGGAGTCCCTCACACTGGCCATCCTCATGGTGCAGTTCGTGGCCTTCGGCGGGGCGATCCTCTTCAAATACCTCGCCCAGTGGTTGACCGCCTACCGCGCCGTCATGCTCAGCCTGGCCATCTGGACAGTCCTCATGTGCGGCGTCTTCCTGGTGAAGACCGCGGCGGACTATTTCATTGCCGCGGCCGCCGTGGCAGTTGTCATGGGTGGCAGCCAGGCGCTCAGCCGGTCGCTCTACTCCGTCATGATCCCCAAGGGCAAAGAGGCCGAGTACTTCTCGCTCTACGAGATCAGCGACAAGGGCACCAGTTGGCTCGCGCCGCTGCTGTTCGGACTGATGCTGCAATTTACCGGCAACTATCAGTTCGCCATCCTCTCCTTGATCGTCTTCTTCGTGATGGGATTGATCGTTCTCGCCCGCGTTGATGTGAAGCGTGCCACATTGGAGGCCGGTAACGGAGAATGAACCCGGCATTTCACGGTGGCGCTTTCTTTGATGCGATCGGTGTCGATCTGCGCCACCTGGAGCGCGCCTCCGGGGTCATCAGCGCCGATGTGCTCGACGCCTGGTTCGATCCCTCTCCGCGTGTTATTCAAACCCTTCGCGACCACCTGCCGTTTCTTCTCCGCACCTCGCCGCCCAATCACGCCGAAGGCTTCGTTGCCGAGATCGCGGCGCGGCGCGGCGTGCCGGAAGAGTGCGTCCTGCCTGGCGCCGGCTCGTCGTCCCTGCTGTTCTCCTGCCTGCCGCGCCTGCTCCGCCCCGGCGTGACGGCTCTTGCGCTGACGCCGATGTACAGCGAGTACGAGCACATTGTGGAAGCGCTGCTGGGCGGCACCGTGCACCATCACTCGCTGAGGGCCGAGGCTGGCTTC
>JBBQLF010000353.1:0-5569 GCA_038327695.1 Bryobacterales bacterium | reverse complement strand
AACCGGACGCGACGGACGAGCAGAAGGCGCGCGTCAAGGCTTGGCTCCGCGAGTAGAGGTCCGGAAGGCGGTGGAAGTGCTGATCGCCCGCAGGGACCAGTTGATGACGCTGAAGCTGCCCCTCGCCGCCGATAAGCCGGCGTCCTGGACGCTGGAGACAAAACCCGACGCGACGGACGAGCAGAAGGCCCGCGTCAAGGCCTGGCTCCGCGAGTAGAGGTCCGGAAGGCGGTGGAAGTGCTGATCGCCCGCAGGGACCAGTTGATGACGCTGAAGCTGCGGCTCGCCGCCGGCAAGCCGGCGTCCTGGACGCTGGAGGCAAAACCCGACGCCACCGATGAGCAGAAGGCGCGCGTCAAGGCCTGGCTCCGCGAGTAGAGGTCCGGAAGGCGGTACAAATAGAAGCAGCCATGAACCAGCTGCTTTACGACCAGATCATCAAGAACTTCTTTACGTGCGATCCGCACGCTATCACCGAGATCTTCCGGGAGTTGATGCTGGCTGTGCACGCCGAAGGGAGTCTGCCGCCGTCTCCGCAGATGTCGCAGAACTACGAAACGGCGCAGGCGAACCCGGAGATTCATATGCTGCCCGGCAATCTCAAGGACGCCCGGGACGCCATCTTCCCGTTCTTCTGGGGCACCGATAGCTGGTCCTCGCCGCTGCATCTGGAGAACGTGAAGGGGCCGGCCAACTACGCCTCCCTGGTGGGCGCGCTCGCCTGCCTGCTCAAGAACCCCAACCTCTGCACGGACACCTATAGCCAGCGCTCCAATGAACTGGAGGTGAAGGCGGTGACGGCGCTGGCGAACCTGCTCTTCTATCACACGGACGATCCGTGGGGCGTCTTCACCATGGGCGGCACCATCTCCAATCTCTACGGCGCCAAGATCGGCCTGGAGAAGGTGCTGCCGGGCGCCATGCACAACGGTATCGGCGGCGTCCGCGTGGCGGGCCTGGTCTCGGACGCGGCGCACTACTCCAATCGCAGCGTGGCCGGCTGGATGGGCATCGGTACCGCGCAGCTCCACGCTATTCCCACGGACGCCGCGCTCGCCATGCGCCTGGACCTGCTGGCTGAAAAGCTCGAAGAGCTCCACAGCGAGGGGGTCCGCGTCGCCTTCGTCACCGCCACCTTCGGCACCACGGACGGATCGGGCATCGACGACGTCGCCGGCATCCGCCGCATCGTGGATGAGTTCGCCGCCCGCCACGGTGTGCCCGCGCCTCAGCTGCACGTGGACGCCGCCGTCGGCTGGGTGTTGAGTTTTCTCACCGAATACGACACCGCGCAAAACGCCCTGGACTTCTCGCCAGAGCTGCTCACGCTGGTCCGCCGCGCCCAGTCTTACACCGAAGGGCTGCGCGTGGCCGACAGCATCACCATTGACTTCCACAAAATGGGCTGGGGCCACTACCCTGGCAGCGCGTTCCTGGTGAATCACCGGCAGGATCTCCGCTACCTCTCCCGCACGGTGGCCGAGACACCCTATTTCTGCGAGGCGGATGCGCGGCGCGACCCGGCCCTGTTCACGCTGGAGTGTTCGCGGCCCGCGCTGGGCCCGTACACCGTGATGGCCTCTCTGAATGGGATCGGCCTGACTGGCTGGCAGCTTCTGGTGGCCCGCGCCCTGGAGTTTTCGGAAGAGCTGAAGCTCCGCCTGGAGAAGTTGGACTACTGCAAGGTGGTGAATCTGGACACCACCGGGCCGAGCGTCCTCTGGTGGGTCCTGCCCAAGGGCCGCGACGCCAAAGCGATCCATCGCCAGGTATTGGATGGCACGCTGCCGCCTGAGCGTTTCGCGCAGTACTCGACCGAGATCCGCCGCCTGTTCGAGAAGCGGGAGCGCGCCATGGACCCCGCGCTCGACGCCCGGCTCAGCTTCACCACCAGCATCGGCCACCATCCGCATGGTGTCGCCCTGCCGGCCTGGAAAGCGGTGTTCTTCAACCCCAAGACGGACCGCAGCGTCATTGACCGGCTCATCTACAGCATCGAGGAACTGCTGTAGGAGGCACCGCAGTCAGCGCCCGGCTTGAAACCTGTTGGCGACCGATGCGATCGCACAGGCACGCACCGAAACAGCAGCGCCTTGCGGCGTCTTCTTCTGCCTCTATTCACGTTGTTGGTTCCCGTGTTGGTGATGGGCCAGGAAAGCACCACGCCCATGCCTGGGCAGATCCATGAAAAGACGTTCCAACTGGTCTCTGTCACCGCCGGCCAGCAGCAAGTCCCACTCCCCGCCGAACCGCCAATTGCGCTTCGCCTGGATGGAGCCGGCAGGATCAGTGGCCGGTCCACGGTCAACCTCTATTTCGGCTCGGTTCAATGGACGCCAGACGGAGGGATTTGGGGGAGTGCCTATGGACTCGCCACGACTCGCCGATCTGGCCCGCCGGATCTGATGGACCTGGAAACCCTCTACTTCCAGGCGCTCGAGCGGACCACCCAACTATCCTGGGACGGCTCGACCCTCACGCTTTCGTCGCCCGGCCCAATGATCAAGCTGGTCTTTGAGACTCAAGCCACCCCTCAAGCCGCGACGGAAATCTTCGGCAAGCAGCTCACACTGACGGGGCTAACGGCCAACGGCCAGAGCGTTGCTTTGCCGGACAAGCCGCTGGTCCAGATGGCCGTAACCGCTGAGGGCATGGGCTCCGGGTTCTCGGGTGTCAACCGGTTCTTCGGCAAGTTCCTGATCGCATCGGATGGCAGCGTGAACGCTGGTTATTTTGGGACAACCATGATGGCTGGAACCAGGGAGTTAATGGACCTGGAAACGGCGTTCTACAAGGCCGTGTCCTCAGTGAAGCGGGTGGAGGTTGCCGGCAGCGCCGTCAGGTTCTATGACTCCGCCGGTGTGGTCGTCCTGCAGTTCCAGATGCGGTAGGAGGCGGGTGGAGAGGATCTTTGAAGCTGGACCGAGCGTCCACGCAGCGCACGATTGTCCACTCGGCCCCCGATGCCTGCGGCTTGGGCCGGCCGCAGCGGGTTCTCCCAGGTCATCCTGGACGTGAGCCGGGCGGGTGGTCCTATAGACACCGAATCCTGAAGGTCTCTATCTAAGGCAGTAAGGGCGCCGGAGACTGACGCAGTCACGCACGGCCAGCAAAGCACGCCCGAAAGCCCGTATTGCGCCTCGTGCCGTTCCCAGGCGTTCCCCTCCTCAGCCGCCCGGCCCCAGGGTTTTCCAGGGTTGCGTTCCCGTTTTCCCGTGTTATCCTGCTGCCATGTCCGCCAACCGTCCTCTCTGTTTTGTTCTCATGCCGTTCGGCACGAAGAAAGACCCGGTCAGCCAGCTCGAAATCAACTTCGACGCCGTCTACGAACAGGCCATCCGGCCCGGCATTCAGGGTGCCGGGATGGAAGCCATCCGGGCCGACGAAGAGCGAACCGGCGGCATTATCCACAAACCGATGTTCGAGCGGCTTCTCCTCTGTGAGTTCGCCGTCGCGGACCTGACCACCGCCAACGCCAACGTCTACTACGAACTGGGGGTTCGGCACGCGGTCCGCCCTTCCACCACCATCGCCATCTTCGCCGATCAGCAGCGCCTGCCCTTTGACCTCACCTTCCTCCGCGCCCTGCCGTACCGCCTGGGCGAAAGCAACCGGTTCGGGCCCAAGGAGGCCGGCGAACTCGCCAGCCAGTTGACCCGCCGCCTGCTGGACCTGCGCGAGGTGGGCGGTGATGAGCCCACAGTGGACAGTCCCCTGTTCCAACTCCTGGGTGAGTACAAGGCGCCTGATATCTCCCACCTCAAGACGGACGTGTTCCGCGATCAGGTGAACTACTCGGTGGAGATCAAAAGCCGCTTGCGGCGGGCCCGCGAATTTGGCGATATTGAGGCCGTCGCCGCCATCGAGTCCGAACTCGGCAATCTGGATGCCACCGAGGCCGGAGTTCTGGTCGATCTTTACCTGACCTGGCGGGCGCTGTCGAACTGGGACCGCATGATCGCGCTCTATGAGCGGCTGCCTGCCGTCCTGAAGCGCTCCATCCTGATGCGCGAGCAATACGGCTTTGCCTTGAACCGCGCCGGCCGCCGCGGCGAGGCGCTGGAAGCGCTGGAGTCCGTGCTCAGCCAGCAGGGCCCCAGTTCGGAGACC
Organism: Bryobacterales bacterium; assembly: GCA_038327695.1. Classification (GTDB taxonomy): domain Bacteria; phylum Acidobacteriota; class Terriglobia; order Bryobacterales; family Bryobacteraceae; genus Paludibaculum. The sequence continues at coordinate 1,459 of JBBQLF010000353.1, read as the reverse complement.
CTGGGGCTGATCGGGCGCATCTACAAAGATCAGTGGATGGACGCCATGCGCAACGGCGAGAGCCGCCTGGCGCTCGGCTTCCTGGACAAGGCCATCGAGGCCTATGCCCGCGGCTTCGAAAGCGATTGGCGCGACGCCTATCCCGGCATCAACGCCGTCACGCTGCTCGACATCCGGGGCGATGACGAAGCGCTGCGCCGCAAGAACGAGCTTCTGCCCGTGGTCCGCTTCGCCGTCACCCAACGCCTGAAGGGCTCCAAGCCCATCTATTGGGACTTCGCCACGCTGCTCGAACTCTGCGTGCTCGACAACAACGAGAAGGAGTCGTTCAAGTGCCTGTCTGACTCCCTCGCCTCGGTCCGCGAGGCCTGGGAGCCCCAAACCTCCGCCAACAACCTGAAGTTCATCCGCGATGCGCGGCAGGCCCGCGGCCAGGATACCGGCTGGTTGGACGAGGTCATCCAGGCTCTGGAGGATCGCAGCACCACCACCAGTGCCCGCGGAATGATGTCCAAGCGCTGAGGAGGACGCCCATGCCGGAGATCGAACCGACCCTCACTCAGCTCGAGCAGTTCTTCCGCTTCATTCAGACCGCGCAGACGCAAATGGCCGAGTTGCGCCGCGAAAATTATCTCAACGACGAGCTCTATGAGCAGCAGCGCATGATGCTGGCCCACCAGGTCCGCGACTACCGCAATCAGATGGCCAACGTGCTGAGCCTGATCTGCCGCTTCCCTCCCCAGCATGACCGCCATTTCCGCAAACTCTCCGAGTTCCACCGCGACGGCAGCTTCGATCAATCGGTCTTCATCATGACCAAGTTCCCGGATGGCGCCACGCCGGCCTCCGCTGAGCTTGCCGCCGTCATTGACACCGTCAAAGTGGCAATCACGGCCCAGGGCTACCTGCCCCGCATCGCGCTGGGCCAGAACTATCACCGCTGGCTCTTCGACAATGTCGAGCTCTTCCTCCTGGGCTGCGCCCGCGGCATCGCGATTGTGGAAGACAAGTACCTGCCGGAACTGAATCCCAACGTGGCGCTGGAATGGGGCTGGATGGTCGGCATGGGCCGGGACGTCCTATTCCTCCGCGAGCAGAGCTTTACCCACGCCCGGGCAGACTGGACCGGCTTGATCAACGCCACCTTTGACTGGGCCAATGCAGCGCCGGGCATCTCCGCGGCGGTCACCACTTTCCTGCCCCGCAGGCCCTGAGGACTCGACACGCAATAACCCTGCCAGCCCGGCACGCCTGCTTGCTCCCGCGCGCGACTCGGTATGGCGGCGGGCAGGGGCGGCCGCGGGGCAGCAAGACGCCTGCTTGCTCCCGCGCGCGACTCGGAATGGCGGCGGGCAAGGGCGGCCGCGGGGCAGCAAGACACCTGCTTGCTCCCGCGCGCGGCTCGGAATGGCGGCGGGCAGGGGCGGCCGCGGGGCAGCAAGACGCCTGCTTGCTCCCG
>JBBQLF010000352.1:0-5591 GCA_038327695.1 Bryobacterales bacterium | reverse complement strand
ATGGCCCGGACGAAGGCCTGTTTCTGGAGTTCATCGAGCGTGGTTTCAGTGCCCGGCTGGAAGCGGCGCTGCCGATGGAACGCCAGGCGCTGCACGCCGAGGAGATGGTGTTTGACCTGGAAGAGGGGCCGATGGAGTTCCGCGCCGGGATGCCCACTGACATGCAGGAGTTCTGGCAACGGCTCGGCTGTTCGTAGAATGGGAGAACTATGACATTGCCGGAAGTTGGCTCCATCGTCGCCGTCCAGTACAAACGCAACCCCACGGTGTATTCCGACGCCGCGCTGAACCCGAAGCTGCATCTGGGGCGTGTGGTGCGCCACGAGGGGACCGGCGGTTTTACGGCTGCGCTGGGCAATTACGACCATGTCCCGCAGGAGTCTTGGCTGGAATGGAACGATGAGCTGGACGCGTTTGAGGATCGTGACTTTCACCAGCCCATCGAATGGGTGCGTTATCCGGTCGGCCCGGAGTTGGAGGCGCTGTGCCTGGAACTGGAAGCGCTGCCGGAGGAGATACCGCAGCCGGACGGCCAGGACCGCCCATTCGAAGAGATGCGCCTGCGGTTTTTGCTGGCCGCCGCAGAGAGCGATTGGATGGCGGATCTGACAGCGCCCTTCGTGATGTACTCGGATGACTTGCCGGATGCTGGTTGCCGTGTCTCGCGCTGGACCAGGCAGAATCTGGGGCCGTTTGAGATCAGCGAAGAGCGGGTGTGGTTTGAGTGGCCGGTGGAGGGGCGTGAGCAGAGCGAATGGGGCGTGGAACTCCATCGCCAGCCGGACGGCTCGTTTTATTCGAAATCGGAGGCCTTCGGCGACGAGTTCGAGGCGAAGTTGGAGGCCCGCGAAGGCTGCCGCGTGCTCATCGGCCTCTGGGCGAGCGAGGATTTCATGAGCTTCTTCGGGGCTGTGTTTCCGAATTAAGGACCCGTCAGGAAATGACCACTCCAGCCGCTTGCTAGCGCGCGCGGCTCAGAACCCGATTCCGAGCAATAGTCCCGCGGTGCGGGTCAAAGAGGGAAAGAACTTGGCGATACCGTGTAGCGCGAGCGGCTGGCATTGTCCTCGAACGCAAAGCACGCAAGTTCGGCTTCCAATTAGTGCCAATCGCCGATTGAGACGCTCATGCGGAATCAACAGTTTGGGGTGAAGTTCTTTAGGAGCCGCGCGCGTTAGAAAGCGGGCGTGCCGACATGGCATGGTTATTCAGTGACGAGTCCTAACCGGCCAGCAGCGATTCGAGGTCAATCAGGTACATCTGACGGCCGGTGGAGGCGTGGGCGGAATCGATCACCACTTTCCGGCCATCCGGCGAGAATCGGGGATGGGTGTCGCAACGCCATTCGCCGGCGTACTCCTTCGGGGCAGGGAAGCTCCCGAGCGGCAGACGCTTGCCGGTGGCGATTTCAAACAGATAGACGTTCTGGCGGCGCTCCTTGCCGGGGTAGGTGTCATTCAGGATGAACCGTCCGCCGGGGAGATAGGTGCAGTGGCCGTTCACGGTCATCACATCCGGCCCGACAGACTCCACTTGCTCTGACTTGTCCGTGTAGAGATAGAACTTGTCGCCGCGGGAAGGGTGCCACGCCCATGCCAGTACGTGGGCCGGGTCGCGCCAGATGAAGTGAGACGTCTTGCCGTGCGGATCGAGGACGAAGAGGTCCTTGCCATCCCGGCCGGCTGTGAACATGCGGGTCGAAAAGCCGGTCCCCTCCTTGCCGCCGCGCCAGCGGTGCAGGAAGATGAACCTGGTCCCATCGGTGTTGTAGAGCAGATGATTGAACCAGTGCTTGGCGCCCGTGGAGAAACCGGGTGGGTATGGAATCGCGGCTGCCTCAGTGAATGGGATGACGAGTGAAGAGCGGCCCGTTTGCAGGTCTACCTGCCAGATGCCGGCATCATCGGGTATCCGCTTGTCGAAGTTGGGATCGGCGATGCCTGCGTAACCGTAACCCGGGCGGCAGTCATTGAGCCGCCGGAAATCCGGGCAGACCGCATGGCGGCCACTGGGGCTGAGCGCGTAGATGGGGGCTGGGATGACCCGTTCCCGGCCGGTTTGGAAGTTCTTGATGACGGACACGAACTGGCCATCGCGCCGGTCGTTCCAGATGACGTCGGTGGCGGAGCCCGGAACCCACTGCAGCATGCAGCCCTGCTGCCAGTTCCAGGCGCGGGACTCGCCCAGAGGGTGCCATTTGTCCCCATCGAGCAGGTCAATGACGCCCAACCGGATGACGTCGCCGGCAGCCGGGGAGCGATGCTCGAAATCCACCCTCATGCCGAGCACGTAGCGCGACGCCGGGTCAAACTGCAGCTTGTCGTAGTAGCCAAACCAGTGATGGCCGGGAGCGTGGGTGATGGCACGCACCGGCGGCGTGCCGCCGCGCGCCTTGGCGGCGAGCGCCACGAGCGCCGGACTGAGCAGGAACGAGCGGCGTGTTGAATTGAGGGCGGCCATGCTCTCTATCTTAGTTGCGGCGGCTGGCGCGCTAGCAGCCGGCCAGCATTCCGCCGTCGACCGGCAACACAATTCCGTTGACGAAGCGCGCCGCCGGCGAGGCGAGGTAGACCGTCGCCCAACCGACGTCCTCCGGAACGCCGAAGCGGCTCATCGGCGTGCGGGACAGCACTTTCTGCTTGCGCAGTGGATCGCCGGCCATCGCCTTCCGGGAGATCGCCGTCTCTATGAAGCCAGGCGCAATGGCGTTGACGCGGATTCCCTTGGGCGACAGATCGACGGCCAGCGACCGCACCATGCCCAGATAGGCCGATTTTGCCGTGCTGTAGGCGAACACCTTCGGCAGGCCGAAAAACGACGTCATGGACGCCGTGAACAGCACGCTGCCGTGGCCGCGCTACGACATGGACGGGATGAAGGCCTTCGTCATCGGATAGGCGCCCATCCCATGCGTGTCCATGAGCTGGCGGAACTCCAGTTCATCGGTGTCTTCAATCGACTTCTTGAAGTGGTTGCCGGCGTTGTTGACCAGAATCGTCACGCGGCCAAACCGCTCCTTCACCAGGGTGGCCAACGCCGGTGCCTTGCCGGTATCGGCGACGTCATGGGTGGCGAAATGCGCGTTCGGCCCCAACTCGGCGGTGGCCGTCTGCAACTGGTCCCGCCGCCGTCCGGTCAGGACCACCTGAGCGCCCGCTTCCGCATACGCGTGAGCAATGGCGCGGCCCAGTCCGGAGGCGCCGCCAGTGACCAGCGCCAGTTCACCCTTAGGCGAGAAGGCCCTGGCGAGGAGGAACGGGGGATTCGTTTGCTCTGACATAGAGGGTGGGTCGCTGATATGTTAGGGCATAGTCATGGATAACGCACTCGAATTGGGCAGATTCTCATTTGGCATGGGGGACCGTTTCGCGCAACAGGGTCTGGCGCAATTGCGCGCCTGTGGGCTGGCGGCGGAGGCCGGCGTGGCGGTCACGCCGGTGTGGAACAAGAGCAATCGCGAGCACATGATCGTCGGCACCGAGCCCGCCAGCGTCCGCGCCGAGGCCGACTCGGCCGTTGCCGCGTTGGGCTGGCAGGGCGCCTACCGGGTCGACGCCGACCACATCAATCTCACCACCGTGGACCGATTCGTGGCGCCGTCGGATTTCTTCACGCTCGACGTGGCCGACGCGATCGGCAAACCGGCGGAGCAGTCCGCTATCGACGCCTTTGTGCAACGCCACTCCGATCTCGGCGGCGCCTTCGGCCTCACCCGGGAAAAGGTGCGCGCCGCCGCCGGCAAGTACCTGTTTGCTGTGGAAGAGGCCGGCCGGATCTACCGCCGCATTGTGACGCTGAAGGGCGAGGGTAGTTTTATCACGGAAGTATCGCTGGATGAAACGGATCTGCCACAGACGCCGGATGAACTGCTGGTGATTCTGGCCGCCATCGCCGATCAAGGCGTGCCCGCCCGGACCATCGCGCCGAAGTTCACGGGCCGCTTCAATAAGGGCGTGGACTACGTGGGAGATCCGGGCCAGTTCGAGCGGGAATTCCGCGACGACATCGCGGCCATCGCCCAGGCCGTCGGGCGATTCGGCCTGCCGGCCGACTTGAAACTCAGCGTGCACTCGGGCAGCGACAAATTCGCCATCTATCCGGCGATCGCCCGGGCCATTTTCCAGACCGGCGCCGGCGTCCACGTCAAGACGGCCGGCACTACGTGGTTGGAGGAGTTGATCGGGCTGGCCGAAGCCGGCGGGGCCGCGCTCGCCCTGGCCAAAGACGTGTACGCCGAGGCATTCGCTCACGCCGATGAGCTCTGTGCGCCATACGCCAGCGTCATCGATATTGACTCCAGCCGGCTTCCCGTCCCATCGGAGGTCCACACCTGGAACGCCGTCCAATACGCCAACGCGTTGCGGCACGATCAAACGTGCGCCGGGTTCAATCCGCACCTGCGCCAGTTACTGCACGTCGGCTACAAAGTGGCCGCCAGGATGGGCGAGCGTTATCTCGGGATGGTGCGCGAGTGTGAGGAGAGCGTGGCGCGCAACGTCACCACCAACCTCTTCGATCGCCATATTCGTCCGCTGTGGCTGAACGGGTAGGCTACTTGACCGTTTCGAACTCGATGCTGCTCTCGGCCGTGGCCGTTCGGAAATCGCTGTTGGTCACGTTCATCGTGACGTTGCGCTTGTAACCGAACAGGACCTTCAACCCGAATTCCGTGCCGTAGGTGGCGGGAAACCAGAGCCCGTCGGCCACCTTGCGGTACGTCACGCTGAAGCCGAGCTGCTTGACGTCCGTGCCGAGCATGATCTTCACGGCCGCGGGGATCTTCATCGCGAGCCTGGTCGTTACCGACAGGGGCTGGTAGTGCTCGGGATGAATCAGCACTTCGCCGCTCCACGGCCGGTCCCAGCCCTGGAGCGGTTGAAACGTGACGCGCCACGCTTCCACATCGCCTACCTTGCGCTTGCCTTCCAACCGGAACGCGTAGTGGGCCTGTTCGGCCTGTGTAAGCGGGAAGAGATCCTTTGAAAAGCCGTCGCGGGACTTGCGGTCGTTGAACAGATCGTCAGTCAAGTCCTCGATCAGTTCGCCATCGAGGTCAGTGTCCTTGTACTGGAAGTTCGGCGCGTAGTAGGTGAGGATCTGGCCGCCTTTCCGGTAGCGGCCTTCGAATTTGTCCAGTTTTTCGACGCTGCCGGATTCGGTGGGCGCCACGGTGTACTGCCGTTTTTCCTCGCGGCTCAGTTTGCCGTTGGTTTGCATCAGGCGCACCCAGGTGTCCTGACGGTAGACGATGGTCTTGCGCGCATCGGAGGCCCGGCTCTGATTGTCAGCCAGTCTCCGCAGCATCGTTTCCAGCGGCGGCTGAGCCCCAAGGGCGGCTGCCAGCGCCACCATACTGAACACTACACGGAACACCAGGATGGACCCTCCCTGTCTGTGTACGTCTGCCCGGGGCCAACGGTTGCGTCCCCGACTTCGGCTGAGGGGGCGCGGTTCTTTCCGAGGGAGGCGCCAAATGAGGAAGAGGCTGTGTGGAGGGGATCCGCACAGCCTCTTGGAGGGGCTTGCAAGGTGCTGGGACACCTTGCGGGATGTAAGTCAGTAAGACTTAGTAGTGCCCTCTTTATATGCAC
>JBBQLF010000351.1:0-5599 GCA_038327695.1 Bryobacterales bacterium | reverse complement strand
TATTGCCCGCAATCTGATCCTGGGCCTGCTGGTGGCGCTGGCGTGGCAGTTGGTTTGCCAGCAGTACGCCTTGCGCATGCTGGATCCGTTTGCGCCGGCCTACTACCCGCCGCTTTCGACGCTACCCGCGCAGTTGATCTTCGGCATCGGGCTGAGCCGGTACGCCGGGCGGTTCCAGGTACTGGCGGCCGCCTTGGGCGACCCATCCTGGGCGCAGGTCTGGATGCGGGCGATCTCCTCGCCGGCCGATGCGGCATCGGAGACTCAACTGATCGGTCCCGAGGCCGAAGTTTCCGCCCCCGGGCGGGCGGAAAACTCGAGTCCGGCGCTCTTGGAAGGCCCCGGTTCGAAGAGAAGCGACGAGAGTGATTGTTGAGACTGCTCCAATTCCGCTAGAATGGAGTCTTTGGGCCTGCGTGCAGGGACGTTTCCGTGAAACGCCTGGTGGCTAGGGCACGTCTCAGGCGAAGGCGCAGTTAAGAAAGGATCTCGACCCTTCACGATGACCCACAGGCGAAGAGGCCTGGATAGTGTCCTGCTCTGTCTTGTAGCACTCGTTGTTGCATTGGTGAGCCCGACAGGTAATCTCCAGGCGGCTCCCCAAGCCACGCCCTCACCGGCGCAGGCGCCCAAACCGGCGGAAGCGAAGAAGGCGAGTCCCTTCGAAACCGTCCCATCCGCCATGCCCGATCAGCCCGCCCAGCCTCCCAAGCCGGCCGAGCCCAAGAAACCAGGTCCCTTCGAACCAGTTCCGCAGACGAAGGAAGAGCCGGCCAAGCCCACTACCGAACCCGCTAAGCCCGAAGCGCCCGGTGTTGCCCCGGCAGCCCCCGCGGTGGTGCCGGATATCGTTGAGATCATCGAGTTTCGCGGTGCCCGGCGCGTGCCGCAGGACACCTTGCGGGCGCTGATCCTGACCCGCAAGGGCGACCGTTACGACGCCGATGGGCTGCACCGCGATTTTATGGCCTTATGGAACACCGGCCGCTTCGACGACATCGTACTGGAACGCGAGGCCGGCAAAACCGGCTGGATTGTCCGCTTCGTGGTCACCGAACGCCGCGTAGTTCGCTCCATCAAATACGAAGGCAATAAGTCCATCACCGTGTCCGAGATTCTGGACAAGTTCAAGGAGCGGCGCGTTGGCCTCTCCGTGGAACAGCAGTACGAGCAGGGCAAGGTGCAGCGGGCCGCCAATGTGCTGAAGGAGTTCCTCTCTGAGCGTGGACGCCAGTTTGCCACCGTTACGCCCGAGATCCGGCAGATCCCGCCATCGTCCATCGAGGTCACCTTCCGCATTCAGGAAGGCGCCAAGGTGAAGGTGGGCCACATCGACATCATCAACAACAAGTTCCTCGGCGATCGTGCGGTGATCCGCGCGATGAAGAACCTGAAGCCGATCGGCATCCCCAAGTCCATCTTCCTGGAGAACCTCTTTGCCCGGACTTTCGATTCCACCAAGTTGGAAGAGGACAAGGACCGCATCCGTATGGCCTACACATCGCAAGGCTACTTCCTGGCGCGCGTGGCCGATTCCAAGGTGGACATGGTTGACACCTCAGGCCGCCGTCTCCTCATCATGCCGTTCATCAAGACCAAGCCCGGCAAGGCTGCCAACCTGGGCCTGACCGTGGACGAGGGGCAGTTGTTCCGCCTCGCCAATGTGAACTTCGTCGGGGTCAAGCTCTTCCGAACCCCGGAGACGCTCATGCGGCCTCTGTTCGGAATGGGCACCGGCGATATCTTCTCCACCGAGAAACTCTCCAAGGGCTTCAAGGCGCTCCAGAAACTCTACGGCGAATTCGGCTATATTGACGCCGTGCCGGAGCCGGATTTTGACCCCAAACCGGATGGCAAGATCGATCTGACCCTCAACGTCGACGAGGGCAAGCAGTTTTTCGTCCGGCGCATCGATTTCCAGGGCAACACGACGACGCGCGATAAAGTGATTCGCCGCGAAATGCTGATTGACGAAGGCGACATGTACAACACACGCCTGTGGGAGTTGAGCGTCCTGCGCCTGAACCAACTCGGTTACTTCGAAGCCCTGAAGGAAGAGGAAGCCGCCAACATCACCCGCGATACCAAGAACAATACCGTGGACATCACGGTGAAGGTGAAGGAGCGCGGCAAGAACTCCATCAGCCTCAACGGCGGCGTGTCGGGCATCGCCGGCAGCTTCATCGGCTTCGGCTACTCCACCAACAACTTTCTCGGACTCGGCGAGACCCTGAGCCTGAACGCCGAACTGGGCGACCGCATGCGCAGCGCGACGTTTGGCTTCACCGAGCCCTATCTGTTCGACAAGCCGATGCAGGCCGGTTTCACGATTTATACGCAGCGCTTCAACTATGATCAGGCGCGCGAGGTGTCCCTATTCTCCGGACGCAACCTGATCCCTTTGTACAACGCGCTGGGCACTGAGAACCTGCTGAACTATACCTCCAACGGCTTCGGCGCCACGACGTTTGTCAGCTATCCGTTGAGGCGCAGCTTCGCGCGCCTCAGCCTGACCTACGGCATCGACAAGTCCAACATTGCGCCAGGCAACACGGGATCGACGAGCTACTTTCAGTACTCCAACTTCCTTAACTTCGACGGGCCCAACTCGCTGCAAGGCATCATCACCAGCCGCGTGATCCCATCCTATACGTACAACACGGTGGATCACCCGATCACGCCCTCCCGCGGACGGAGCTTATTCGTCTCCATCTCCTATGCCGGCGGACCGCTGGGCGGCAACGTGAACCTGATTGAGCCGACGGTTTCGGCCACCTATTTCCGCAAGGGCTTCATGCCCAAACACGTCATCGGCATGCGCGGCCTGGGCCGGTTTATCTCCGGATACGGTGATCGCGTGGCGCCCCCGTTCAACCGCGTCTTTATGGGCGGCGAACAGGATGTGCGCGGATTCGAAATCTGGGGCATCGGCCCGTTCGCCTACATCCCCAGCGAGGCGACGATTCCCGTTCTGAACAACGACGGCTCGGCGCGCACGCAGAAGCAGTTCGTCAACGGCGTGCCCACCAACGTGTCCGTCACGCAGAGCATTCCCATCTATCAGTTGGTGTTTCCTGGCGGCGATACGCAGGGCGTCGGCAACATCGAGTACCGCATCCCGATCTTTGGGCCGCTGGTTCTGGCCGCGTTTTTTGATGCGGGCGTGAACCGCATCACGCGCCCCAGCCAGCTGCGCCTGAACCCCAGCCGGCTGTCGTCTCTGAACGGGGCCTATCCGCAGGCGGGTTTCTCCAACGAGGCGATCGTGATTCCGGAATCCCAGAAGATCCGCATGTCCACCGGCGTGGAGTTCCAGATCATGATGCCGGTGGTCAACGCGCCGTTCCGGCTCTATTGGGCCTACAATCCATCGATTGTCGAGCAATTCTTCACACCGCCCATCGCGGCGGATTCGGCGGCCTTCCCGAACTTCGCCACTTACGCCGCTGCCGCCCAGACCTTCGCCCGGCCGTCGCCGTACCGCGAAAAGCGGACCATGTTCCGTTTCACCATCAGCCGCACGTTCTAGCGCCCTGAGGCGCCATGTTACCATCGAGATAGTCTTTAGGAGTTTGAAAACAGTGAGATTTGACGCGAAGCAAATGGGTCTAGGTGTGCTGGCCCTGATTCTAACCGCACCGGCAGTGCCGGCGCAGGCCCCTCCCACGAAGGTGGCCATCATCAACATTCAGGGCGCGATTCTGGCGACCAAAGACGGCGAAAAGGCCCGTAACGCCATCCGCGTCAAGTTCGAACCCAAGGCCAAGGATCTGGAAGGCCGCAACGGTGAATTGCAGAAGAAGCGCGAGACTCTCAGCAAGGGCGCCAACACCATGTCGGCCGAGGCGCGCGAGAAGCTGACGCGCGAGATCGACGACATCCAGAAGAAACTGCAATGGGATAGCGAGGACATGCAGCAGGAACTCCAGGCCGAAGAGGGCAAGCTGGTCAACGAGATCGGCCAGCGCATGATCCAGGTCATCGACGAGTACGCCAAGGGTCAGAGCTTCGCTGTGGTGCTGGACGTCAGCACGCAGCAGAGCCCGGTGCTCTGGGCCGCCAACGGAATCGACATCACGCAGCAGATCGTTGATGGCTACGACAAGAAGTTCGGGACCGGGGCTGCCGCCGCCGCGCCCGGCGGCGCGCCGGCCGCACCCGCTGCCAAGCCCGCCGCGCCGCCCGCTGCGCCGCCCGCCGCTGCGCCCAAGAAGCCCGCTGGCGTGAAGTAACCCAGCCCACCCGTTAGTGAATGGTAAGAAAGCCCGGCGCCGGCCGGGCTTTCCTGCGTCAGTAGGGGCGTTAGAACCCGCTGGGCACGATGCGGAACGACTCCCGCCACGTCTGTGCCGGCGCTACGGACTGCAGCCCGTGGTACCAACCCGCCTGGGCTGCGTTGAACGCGTTTGTGATGGCCGTCATCGGCTCGAAACAGATGAAGCCGCGGCCTGCCGGCGCATACACAACCGCCACCGTGAACTTGGGGCCATACTCCACCGTGATGCGCTCTTTCCTGCCCTCCACCCAAAACCGCGCCTGGCCGTCTGCGTCCCGCTGCAGCGTATCGAACACATCATCCAGGACCACGCCTGCCAGGGGCTGCGGGTCCGCATAGGGATTGGCCTGGCGCTCCCCGGTGGGGATCAGCCGGTTGGAGAGCGTCATCTTGTCCCGTGCCGGCAGATGCACGCGCCATTCATCGCGCGGCGCGTCGTTGATCTGGAAGTAGGGGTGGTAGCCGAGCGACACCGGCAGCGGTTCGCTGCTCAGGTTCTCAATCACCGTCTCCACCTCCAGGGCGCCGTCCTTGAGCCTGTAGGTCATCTCGATGGTGTGGGCGAAGGGAAACTGGGCCATCAGCTCCGGCCGCCGCCAGAACTCGAGCCGTGCGGTGAGCGTCGCCCCGCCCTCGCCGGCCTCGAACCGGCTCACAGTCCAGAGTTTGGAGTACGTAATCAGCCCGTGAATCGGCGTGTTGTTGGGCCCGGGGCGCACATTGCCGAGTTCCGTGTTCAACAGATACTTCTTGCCGTTGGCAAAGTAGGCGGTGCCGTCGATCCGGTTCGCCCACGGCCACAGCAGTGGATTGCCCAGATGCGCGGGCCGCGCGGCGAACTCGCCGGCACTCTGGTAGGGCGACCAGAAGACGCGCTTGCCCTTCACGGTCATCTCGTAGGAGTTGTTGCCGATCGAGGGCGCGATGCGCACTTCGGTGGCCCGTGCGGCGTCACGCAGAATGTAGACTTCCACCGAATCGAGCGTGGTTTTCTGGATGCTGTAGTTAGCTGCTTGTGTCATGAGCGGAGTGAGGGTGAGCAAGAGAAGGGCGCGTGTCATGCCCTTACAGTCTATGACGAAGGGTCGGTCTCTTTGAGGGCCGGGTCGCGCGGGTCCAACGCCATCTCGTCCTGGCAGCACTGGCAAAGGCCCGGCGTCCAGGCGCGGATGGCACACACGGCACACCAATAGGTGACCACCAGTTTCCGCCCGTCCCGCCAGAGAAACAAGGCGCGGGTGTGGATGGCGTCGATGGCGAACTCACCCGGCGTATGGAAGGCGCCGCGCAAGCCAAACTCGTCCCGCGCCAGACGCGCATCCC
>JBBQLF010000350.1:0-5612 GCA_038327695.1 Bryobacterales bacterium | reverse complement strand
GTTCCACATGTCGTCCTCCTGGATTCGCGGGCGTGCTACAGGTTTGGCCCGGCGGTTGCTTCCATGGTATAGGCCAGGAGGGCGCGAAATCAACGGGTGCTCCGGGGCGGGGGCGCGAATTGTAATAATAACTTCGTGGCACGAGTCAAAGACATAGAAACGCGGTTTGAGCGGTTGGAGGAGCAACTCGGCGTCTATCAGCGCGTCAGCCGTTTGATGGTGCGGGAGTTGAGTCTTTCCGATACGCTGCAGGCGATCGTGAAACTGGTAGAGGGCTTTACGGCTTGCGACGCCTGCCTGGTCTACCTGATCGACAACAACGAGTTGGTGCTGTGCGCCAGCAATAACCCGCATCCGGCGCAGATCGGCCGGGTGCGGCTGAAGCTGGAGGAAGGGTTGACGGGGTGGGTGGCGCGCGAGCGAAAGCTGCTGGCGCTGTCGGCGGAAGCTTACAAGGACAGCCGGTTCAAGGCGTTTTCGGAGTTGCCGGAAGATTCCTTCGAGGCGTTTCTGTCGGCTCCGGTGATTGCGCGAAACCGGGTGGTGGGCGTGATTAACGTACAGCACCGGCTGGCGCACCGGCATAGCGGGGCGGAGATGGAGTTGTTGCACACAATTGGAGAGCAGGTGGGGTGTCTGCTGGTGCTGGCGCGGTTGTCGCCGGCGGCGATTGAAGAGGCCAATCACGTGGAACTGGTGCTGACGCATGGGCACATAGCGCGGCGCGTGGAGGAGCAGGGATGAGGGTTCTGAGCCGGAGGGCGTGGCTGGCGGCAGCGGGGGCGATGCCGCTGGCAGAGCGGGCCGCCGTGGCGCAACAACCGGTGGACCTGCCGGAGGTGCCGTTGGGGGCGATTGCGGCGCCGGAGGCGGCCCAGGGCCGCTTTGCGGGCAAGAGCTGGCGGATCCAGCAGTTGATGGATCAGGACGACACGGCGGGGGCAATGAACGACATCCAGTTCGCCTCGGCCGAGCGGGGCATCGCGACGCTGAGCCTGAACCGGAAGGGCCGGGAGGAGAACTACGCGCTGTTGACGCGGAACGGCGGGGCCAACTGGACGCAGGTGAAGCTGAAGGACTTTCCCGTCAGTGTAAATATGGTGGACGACTCGCGGATCTTCATCGTGGGCCGCGACGCGCTGTGGTATTCGGCCGAGGGCGGGTTGACGTGGGAGAAGCGCAGGTTGCCGAAGCTGGAGAAGGCGGCGCGCGAGAAGGGCCTGTTCGTGAACCGGGTGAGTTTCGCCGACGACAAGCTGGGCTGGGCGTTCGGGGGGGGCAAGGTATTCCATGTGACCCGGGACGGGGGGCTGACTTGGGCGGCGGTGCCGGAGTCCGAAGCGCTGGGGCTGAAGACGGAGAACACAATCTGGACGTGGATGGCGTGGGTGACGCCGAAGGCGGGGATGGTGGTGGGCCATTCGGCGTCGGCGGTGAAGGACAGCTCGCAGTTTCCCGATTGGATGGTGCCGGAGCGGGCGGTGCGGCGGAGACTGACGCCGTCGACGACGATGGTGGCCGAGACGTACGACCAGGGCGGAAAGTGGAAGATCTCTGTGGCTTCGACATTCGGTCAGGTGGTGCGGATTCGCGCGCTGGGCAGGCGCGCGTTGACGATGTTCCACTATGGCAACGGGTTGAGGTATCCGTCGGAGGTGTACTCGCTGGACATCGGGACAGGCAAGAACGAGCCGATATTCCGGCGCAAGCGCATCTTCGTGGTGGATGCCGTTCCGCTGGACGGCGGAGGGGCGATGGTGGCGGCGGTGGAGCCGCAGGGGGAGCTGAACAACTCGCCGATACCGGGCAGGATCCGGGTGTTTGTTACCAGCGACGGAGCGAACTGGTCTGAGATGAAGGTGGACTACCGGGCGCTGGGCCGGAGGGCCACGCTGGCACGGTTCGACGACCAGAGCATCTGGATGGCCACCGACGAGGGGACGATTCTGCGCATGGTGTAGGCAGGACGGCTGGGAACGGGTCATAATTCTCCTATGAACCTGACTCGCAGATGCTTGCTGGCCAGCGGCGCGGCGGCCGCGGCGTTGGCGGTGCCACAGAGGATTCCGGCGCAGGGGCCGGCCCGGCGGCGGCTTCCGCTGGCGGTGTCTACGTATTCCTATTGGCACTTCCGCGGGCCGAAGTATCCGATCGAGAGCATTATTGACGACGCCGCGCGGTTGGGTTTTGACGGCGTGGAGATTCTGCACCGGCAGATGACGGACGAGTCGCCATCGTATGTGAACGGGCTGAAGAAACGGGCGATGGAGCGGGGGTTATCGTTTCCGCTGCTGTCAATTCACCAGGATTTTGTGCATCCGGCGGCCGATGAACGGCAGAGGCACATCGATCACACGAAGCGCTGTCTGGAACTGGCGGCGCGGCTGGGGATTCCGTGCATGAGGCTGAACTCCGGGCGGTGGAAGACGATTCCGAGCTTCGATGATTTGATGAAGGTGAAGGGGGATGAGCCGCCGCTGCCTGGGTTTCAGGAGGCCGACGCTATGGGGTGGTGTGTCTCGTCGATTGAGGCGTGCCTGCCGGCGGCGGAGAAGCTGGGCATTGTGATGGCGCTGGAGAATCACTGGGGGCTGACGACGAAGATCGATGTGCTGCTGAAGATCCAGAAGGCGGTGAATTCGCCGTGGCTTGGCATCAACATGGACACGGGGAATTATCCGGGCGATGCGTACGCGGGCATTGAGCAGCTGGCGCCGCATGCGACGATCGTGCAGGCGAAGACGTATTACGGCGGGGGCGAATGGTACACGCTGGAGCTGGATTACCGGCGAATCGCGGGGATTTTGCGGCGGGCGAACTACAACGGATGGGTGAGTCTGGAGATGGAAGGGAAAGAGGATCCGAAAGTGGCGGTGCCGAAGTCGCTGCAGGTGCTGCGTGAGGCCTTTGCATAAGCTGCGCCGCTACTAGGGCGGTCAACTAGTTGAAAATGTGGTAATTTCCCACAAGACAATTGAGTCTGATATTCTATAAGTGTCAGCCGCCTCCCGGCGCACTAACCAGAGGGAGGTGACACTGCCATAGAAGGTAATCATTCATGCCTAAGACGATAGATGTGACCGAACTCATACTGCGCGATGCCCATCAGAGTTTGATGGCGACGCGGATGGCGATGGAAGACATGGTACCGGCTTGCGAGGACATCGACAAGGCCGGCTACTGGTCCGTGGAGTGCTGGGGTGGAGCGACGTTTGACTCCTGCATCCGATTCCTGAACGAAGATCCGTGGGAGCGGCTGCGGATGTTCCGCAAACTGCTGCCGAATTCGCGATTGCAGATGCTGCTGCGGGGCCAAAACCTGCTGGGGTACCGGCATTATGAGGACGGGGTGGTGGACCGGTTTGTGGACAAAGCCGCCGAGAACGGGATGGATGTTTTTCGCGTATTTGACGCGTTGAACGACATTCGCAACGTGCGGCGGTCCATCAAGGCGGTGCAGAAGGCGGGCAAGCATGCGCAGGGGACGATCTGTTACACGGTGAGCCCGCTGCACACGGTGACGGGTTATGTGGAGATGGCCGAGCAACTGGTGGATCTGGGTTGCGAGTCGATCTGCATCAAGGACATGGCGGCGCTGTTGAAGCCGCAGCCGGCATACGACATCGTGAGGGCGATCAAGAATGCGTGCGGCGATGAGACGCGGGTGCACGTGCACGTGCATGCGACGACGGGCGTGACGCTGGTGAGCCTGATGAAGGCGATTGAAGCGGGTGCGGACTGCGTGGATACCGCGATCAGTTCTCTGTCGCTCGGGCCGGGCCACAACCCGACGGAGAGCCTGGTGGAGATGCTGGAAGGCACGCCGTATGTGTGCAAGCTGGACAAGGCGCGGCTGCTGAAAGTGAAAGAGCATTTCGCCGGCATTCGTCCGCGGTATCAGGAGTTTCTCTCCAATATCACGGGCGTGGAGACGGAGATTTTCGATTCGCAGATTCCGGGCGGGATGATCTCGAACATGGAATCGCAGCTCAAGCAGCAGGGCGCGGGCGATAAGCTGAAGGAAGTATTGCTGGAAGTGCCGAATGTGCGGAAGGACGCGGGGTATCCGCCGCTGGTGACGCCATCGAGCCAGATTGTGGGCACGCAAGCGGTGTTCAACGTGATGATGGGCCGGTACAAGGTGCTGACGGGCGAGTTTGCGGATCTGATGCTGGGCTATTACGGCTCGACGTTGGGTCAGCGCGATTCGCAGGTACTGGAACTGGCCAAGAAGCACGCCAAGAAGGAGCCGATCACGGGCCGCCCGGCGGACCTTTTGAAGCCGGAATGGGATGAGCTGCGATCCACCGGATTGGGTCTGAAGGGCTGCAATGGCTCGGACGAGGATGTGTTGACCTACGCGATGTTTCCGCAGGTGGCGCAGAAGTTCTTTACGACGCGAAGTGAAGGGCCGAAGAATCTGGGCAAGGATCCATCGGCAAAGCCAACCGCGGCGGCCGCTGCGGGGCCGGACACGGGCAAAGGCCCGGTGATGACGACCATCGCCTACGACGTCAAGCTAAACGGCAAGACGCACAAGGTGACCGTAGCGCCGGCGCGCTGAGGCGGAAGCAAGAATTAAGAATGCCGGGTGCGGGCCGAGGGGCCGGCGTCCGGCCACCAAGCAATCTTGATATTCGGAGTAATAGGTAGGATTCATGGCAACCAAAACGATGGATCAGAGGATCGAAGAACTCAAAGAGAAGCGCCAGCATGTGATGGACGGCGGCGGCGCGGACAAGCTGGAAAAACACCGCGCACAGGGCAAGCTGACGGCGCGCGAGCGGGTCGACGCGCTGGTAGACCCGGGCAGCTTCATGGAGACGGGCTGTTTTGCGCAGCACCGGGCGGTGATGTTCGGCATGGCGGGCAAAGAGACGGCGGCCGACGGCGTGGTGACGGGTTCGGCGGCCATTCACGGGCGGCTGGTGCATGTGGCGAGCCAGGACTTCACGGTGCTGGGCGGCTCGGCCGGCGAGTTGCATTCGACCAAGGTGGCCGAGGCGATGATGCAGTCTTTGAAGACCGGGTCCCCGTTCGTGTTCGTGAACGATTCGGGCGGGGCGCGCGTGCAGGAAGGGATCGATTCGCTGTCCGGATACGGCAAGGTTTTTTATACGAACGTGATGCTATCGGGCGCGGTGCCGCAGGTGTCGCTGATCTGCGGGCCGTGCGCGGGCGGGGCGGCGTACTCACCGGCGTTGACGGATTTCATCATCCAGACGCGCAAGGCGCAGATGTTCATCACCGGGCCGCAGGTGATCAAGCAGGTGACGGGTGAGACCGTGACCGCCGATGAACTGGGCGGGCCGGACGCGCACATGACGAAATCGGGCGTGATTCACTTCATCGCCGAGGACGACAAGGAAGCTATCCTGATCTGCCAGAAGCTGCTCAGCTTCCTGCCTTCGAACAATCTGGAAGATCCGCCGGAGGTTCAAGGCGACTATAACTGCAATCCGGATCCGGCGTTTTAACAAAAAATTACCCACACCCCCAACAAATAAGAAAAAACCCCATAAACAAATCAAATAAATACACCAAGAAAAACAACCGCAAAAAACCAAATTTTAGAAAGAAAAAAACACACCCCCAAAAGTAAAAAAAAGAAA
>JBBQLF010000349.1:0-5630 GCA_038327695.1 Bryobacterales bacterium | reverse complement strand
CTGGAAGTGATTCGCGGCAAGCGGCGGGTGAGCCTGGCCGTGAAAGTGACAGAGCGGCAGGACGAGGCGAACAGCTACGGCCAACTGGCCAGCAAGGAGGAGAACCTGGTGCCGGAGCTGGGCATCTTCGCGCTGGACCTGGCCGGGAAGATGCGAGATCAGGTGGCCCCGCTCCGGAGGGAACTGGGCGGGGTGCTGGTCGCCGCGCGCCACGCCGACAGCCCGTTTCGGGAGGACGGATTCAACGCCGGCGACGTGATCTACGCCATCAACCGGACCAACGTCGCGTCTGTGAGCGAGCTTCGCGCCGCCTTGAAGAAGATGAAATCCGGTGACGCCGCCGCCCTGCAGGTGGAGCGCGGCGGGCGGCTGCGCTTCATCTCTTTCGAGCTGCCCTAGCGCCTCGCGGTGATACAATAAGAAGGTTTGTCTCCCAAATCCGATCCCCGCGGCGAGCGGCGTCTTCAACTGGTGCGGGCCCTGCGGCACCATCAAGCGCAAGCCATCGCAGTCACGCATCTGCCGAACGTCCGCTATCTGTGCGGCTTCACCGGCAGCAACGCCGTTCTGCTGGTGAGCGGCCGGGAGAGCGTCCTTTTTACAGATCCACGTTACGAGATCCAGGCCGGCCAGGAATCCGATGTGGCCGCGCGAGTGGTGCGCGGTACGCTTTGGCCCGAAGTGGCCAAGGAGATCCGGCGGCGGCGGCTGTTCCGCCTGGCGCTGGAGGCGGACAAGACGTCTCACGCCGATTGGACGGCCATCGGCACCCACATTGGACCGAAGGCGAAACTGCAACCCACCCAAGGGCTGGTGGAGACCTTGCGCGCCATCAAGTCGGCGGAGGAGATCGGCCTGATCCGCCGTTCCGTGGCGCTGAACTCCCAGGCGCTGGCGCTCACTCTGCCTCTGCTGAAGAACGGCATGACGGAGCTGGACGTGGCCGCGGAGTTGGACTACCGGATGCGGCGGCTGGGCGCCGAAGGCACGGCGTTTGAGACCATCGTCGCCTGTGGCCGGCGTTCGGCGCTACCCCACGCGCGGCCGACGGCGGAGCGGCTGAAACCCAATCGGCTATTATTGATGGACATGGGTGCCAGCCTGAGGGGCTACGCGAGCGACATGACGCGCGTTGTCCATCTGGGCAGACCTGGGCGCCGGGTGAGCGCACTTTACAATATGGTGTTGGAAGCACAACTCGCCGCCATCGCCGCCGTCCGGCCGGGCGCCACCTGCGCCGCGGTGGACGCAGCCGCGCGGGATGTGTTAAAGCGCCATCGCCACGATCAGTACTTCACGCACTCCACCGGCCACGGGCTCGGACTGGAGATCCATGAAGGGCCGCGCATTGGAGCCGGAGTGGAGACGCCGCTGTCGGCCGGCATGGTGGTGACCATTGAGCCGGGCGTTTACCTTGAGGGGTTCGGGGGGATTCGCATCGAGGATACCGTTCTGGTGACGGAGACCGGCGTGGAAGTACTCACGCCGACTACAAAGGAATTCCTGGAAATTGCATCATGACCATTGAAGAGATTCGCGAGATGATTCAGATGGTGACGTCCACGGGCGTGGCGGAGCTGGAAGTTCAGCGCGGCGACAACCGCGTCTGGATCAAGCGCACGGCCGGGGTGGTTACCCAGGAGATCCACATGCCGCAGCACGCGGTGGCGCAGGCTCCGGCGCCGGTTCAGCATCCCTTGCCGCAGGTGATGGTGGCTGCGCCGGCCGCCACTCCGGCCTCCGGCGAGCCGGACCTCACGGACCCCACGCTGGAGGCGGTGAAGTCGCCCATCGTCGGCACATTTTACGAATCCTCGGCGCCCGGTTCGGACGTCTTTGTTCACGTAGGCGACTCCATCAAGCCGGGCAAGGTACTCTGCATCATCGAGAGCATGAAGCTGATGAATGAGATTGAGGCCGAGATCTCCGGCACCGTCGTCAAGCGCCTGGTTCAGAACGGCGCGCCGGTGGAGTATGGCGAGGTCATGTTCCTCGTCAAGCCCAACTAGAGCAGCGAGATGATCCAGAAGGTACTCATAGCGAACCGGGGCGAGATTGCGCTGCGCGTGATCTGCGCCTGCAAAGATCTTGGCATCAAGACGGTGGCCGTGTATTCGGAGGCTGACCGCTACTCGCTGCACGTGCGCTTTGCCGATGAGGCGGTCTGCATCGGTCCGGCAAAAAGCGCCCTCAGCTATCTCAATATTCCGTCGGTGATCAGCGCCGCGGAAATCACCAACGTGGACGCCATTCACCCCGGCTACGGCTTTCTGAGTGAGAACTCGGACTTTGCCGAAGTCTGCCGGGCCTCCGGCCTGAAGTTCATCGGCCCGTCGCCGGAAGTGACGCGCATGATGGGCCTCAAGCAGATTGCGCGAGAAAAGATGAAGGAGTACGGCGTGCCCATCCTGCCGGGCTCGGACGGACTGCTGGCCAACGCCGAAGAGGGGCTGGCGGTGGCGGCGCGCATCGGCTACCCGATCATCATCAAAGCCGCGGCCGGCGGCGGCGGGCGCGGGATGCGCATCGTGCGCTCGGCCGAGGAATTACCGGGCGCCTACACGGCAGCGCGCCAGGAGGCCGAGGCGTCCTTCACGTGCTCGGACGTCTACTGCGAGAAGTTCATCGAGAGGCCGCGCCACATCGAGTTTCAGGTGCTGGCCGATGAGCATGGCAACGTGGAGGTGCTGGGCGAGCGGGAATGCTCCATCCAGCGCCGCCACCAGAAACTGGTGGAAGAGGCACCGTCCACGGCGGTTTCGCCGGAACTCCGGACGGCCATTGCGGCCGCGCTGAAGAGTGCTCTGACGGCGATCGGCTATACCAACGCCGGCACTGTGGAGTTTCTGATGGGCGACGATGGCGCGCTTTCCTTCATCGAAGTGAACGCGCGCATCCAGGTGGAACACTGCGTGACGGAGATGGTGACTGGCATCGATCTGGTGACGGCGCAACTGCGCATCGCGCGCGGCGAAACGCTGGCGGAGATTCTGGGTGGTCCGGTCGAGGTCCGGGGGCACGCGCTGGAATGCCGCATCAACGCGGAGAACCCGGTCACCTTCGCGCCGTCGCCGGGGCGCATCAAGGCGCTGAATCTGCCCGGCGGCGCCGGCGTGCGCGTGGACACGGCGGCCTATACCGATGGCGTGATTCCGCCCTATTATGACTCGCTGGTGGCGAAGCTGATCACCCATGGCCGGGACCGCGCCCAGGCCATCGCCCGCATGCGGCGCGCTTTGGACATGTTTGTGGTGGAGGGGATTCAGACGTCTATCCCGCTGCACCAGAAGATCATGGCCGATGAGGAGTTTCAGGCCGGTGCGATCGACACGCACTTCATCTCGCGGTTCCTCGAACGGGAGAAGGCCGCCGGGGCGTAGCTACCGCTCAGACCAGCGCTGGAGCCGCTGCAGGCCGCCCCGCAGCATCCGCCAGATCCGGCTCGCCAGCCAGGCGAAAACACAGAGAAACACCAACACCATGGCCAGGGCGGCCATGGGATGCGCCGAGGTCAGCCACAGCGTGAATGGGACGGCGGCATCCCCCGCCAGACTCAGGGCGATATTGGAAAACGGCTCCGGGCTCTGATTGACGGCCAGGCGTGTGGCGGCCTTGGAGGCGTGGCTGGACAGGGCCACTCCGCCGCAGAGAATCACCAACACCACCCGCACCACCGGGTCCAGATCAGCGAACGCCGCAGCCGCCAGCACGGCGGCGCCGACGGGCCGGATGACGGTGTGGACCGAATCCCATAGACTATCCACCCACGGGATCTTGTCACTGACGAACTCGATGATAAAAGCGGCCCCAGCCACAATTAGTACGGCTGGATGCGCCAGGACCTCCAAGCCCTTGAGGGCGTCGGGCAAAGTCATCAGGTGGAAACGGATGACCAGGCCCAAGCCGAGCACCGTGGCGTATAGACGTAAGCCGGCTGCAAAGCCCAATCCCAAAGTAGTGGCGAGTAGGTGAAGGGCATCCATAACAATCAGTACGTCTCCTACATCACTTAAGCACAAATTTCAGTGGCGGGAAGCCTCGCGCAGAGGCCGGTTCAGCCTAAACTACGGGAAACACACCGCAATGCCTTGACAGGAAGGATGATAGTGGTTAGACTTCCACTAAGGTAAGTACTGTAGTCAATGCCGTTCAGAATTGAAAAGCGTTGATCAACAGGAGGAGAAACAGATTATGACCATATTACGTCTGGCTGCAATCGCAGTCAGTATCACCCTGATGTGCGTTGCCACGCCCATCAATGTAGCCTTTAGTGGGAACGGAGGCGTAGCTAGTCAGTCCAGCACGTTTCCAGGAGCGCCGGCCAGCAATGCCAATGACGGAAACACCAACGGCAACTACGTCATCATCGGCAACAGCGTCAGCAAGACGGAGTTAGATCTCCCGGCTTGGTGGAATGTGTACTTCAACGCACCCTACCTCGTCACGAAGATCGTCGTCTTCAACCGGACGGACGCTGGCCAGAATACCATCAACCCGTTTAGCGCGTATTTGTATGACCAGTGGGGTTTGCCGGTGTTCTCGTCCCTGGGCAACAACATACTGCTGCCAGCGAACGCTCCCTTCGAGATCCTGGTGGGCAACACCATTCCCGCTGCCCGTAGCCTCAAGATCCAGTTGGATGGCAACTTCAAGAGAGACCTGACCCTGGCCGAGGTCCAGGTCTGGGCTGAGCCGATACCCGAGCCTTCCACCGTCGCGTTGATGGTTGGTGGTCTGGCGCTGTTGGGGTTGGCGCGGCGGCGCCGGGTGTAGTCCCCCTTCGTTCGAACCCGAATCCTCCAGGCCGGCTGTCTCACCAGCCGGCCTTTTTTATGATGTGCACCTTGCCGGAGCGGCGAGTGCGAACCGGCGCGGCGGACCGGTGGCGGCCCGGCGCCAGATGCTGCTCGAGAAATGGGCCGGAGCGGCGCCAGATCGGGTGAGAATCTTCCAGCCGGAACTACACTACTGCTCCGAAAGACAGTCATTAGGAGCTTAAACTCGCTTCTGGCGCACCCCGATCCAGAAGCGTTCAGGCCGTTGTGGGCGAGGCCGATCCATGGTTGCCCCAAACCGCCTGAGGCTCGCGTTGTGAGGCTCGGACGCCATGTCCATGCGCGTTGCCTGAGCCAGGACCCTTCCATTCCGGTCCAGTCCGATACGCTGCCGGCGCGCCTGGACCACGGGTTCGCAGCGGTCCACACTGGCCCGCGCCGTGCGAGTTTTCAGCAGAAACCGTGAGCTGGGCGCCAGTCCATGGGCCCAACTATTGAGAAGACTCAGCGCATTTAAATGGAGACAACAGCAACATGTGTGTAATACGTTTGGCCTTTCTATCCGTAGCATTGACGGTATTGTGCGTCGCGGCGCCAATTAACGTGGCCCTCACGGGCAATGGGGGCCTGGCAACGCAGTCGTCGACGTACGACCCTTATCTGGCCAGTCTCGCCATCGACGGGAACACCAACGGGCTCATCGCCGCTGGCAGTGTAAGTAGTACAGGTCCGGCGGTGAACGCCTGGTGGAAAGTAACCTTCAACGGTTCTTACGTTCTTTCCAGCATCGATGTGTTCAACCGGACAGACACGGATATCGGCGGTGACTCCGGAAGCCTGATTAACCCATTCAAC
>JBBQLF010000348.1:0-5670 GCA_038327695.1 Bryobacterales bacterium | reverse complement strand
TTCGAGAAGACCCTGCAGGCTGCTAAGGATGTAGGGGCGGAGTGCGTCCGGACCGTCTGCCTCTCCGGGCGGCGCTACGAGACGTTCAATTCGCTCGAACAGTGGAAGAGCTTCGTGGCCGACTCCATGCAGAAGATCGAGCGCGTCCTGCCGATCGCGAACAGGTTAAAGATGCCCGTCGGGATTGAGAATCACAAAGACTGGACCGTAGAAGACTACGTCGCCATACTCAAGAAGTACTCCAGCCAGTACCTGGGCGTCTGCATCGATTTCGGCAACAACGTCTCACTGCTGGACGACCCTATGGACGTAGTGGAATCGCTGGCCCCGTACGTCATTAATACGCACATCAAGGACATGGGCGTCGAGGAGTACGAGGATGGGTTCCTGCTTTCGGAGGTCCCGCTCGGCACCGGGATCTGCGATCTCAAACGCATGGTCACCATCCTCCAAAAGGCTCGGCCCGGCGTGAAGTTCTCGCTCGACTTCCTCACCCGCGACCCGCTGAAGATCCCTTGCCTCAGCGAGAAGTACTGGCTGACTTTCCCTGAGCGCAACGGCAAGTATCTGGCCCGGTCGCTGGCCATGGTCAAAAAGAACAAGTGGCCGAAACCGCTGCCGCGCGTAACCGGTCTGGACCGCGAGGCCCAGCTTCGCATGGAGATGGACAACCTGACTCAGTCCATCACCTATGCGCGCGATCAGTTGGGGCTGAGCTAGGCAACGAACGAAAAGGAGTTTCGCTTGAAAATCGGATTTGTTGGATTGGGAATCATGGGCAAGCCCATGTCGCGCAACCTGTTGAAGGCCGGCCACGAGTTGGTTGTCTACGATGTTGTCGAAAGCGCCGTCGATGAGATCGTCGCCGCCGGAGCTGCCAAGGGTGAGTCTGCCGCTGACGTGGCTGCGCGTTCCGAAATCACCATCACCATGCTGCCGGACGGTCCGGAAGTGGAAGCGGCCGTGACTGGGCCCGGCGGCGTGCTGGGCGGGGCGATGGAAGGCGCAATCGTCGTCGATATGAGTTCCATCAGCCCCCTGGTGGCGCAGAGAGTGGCCGCGGCCTGTGCCGCCAAAGGCGTCGAGTTCATGGACGCGCCAGTCAGCGGCGGCGAGCCCAAAGCCAACGATGGGACTCTGGCCATCATGGCTGGCGGCAAGCAGGAAGTTTTCGACGCCGTCTTGCCGGTCTTGCAGTGCATGGGTTCCAGCGCGACGCTGACTGGTCCTGTGGGTGCGGGAAACGTCACAAAGCTCGCCAACCAGATTATGGTGGCCGTCAATATCGCCGGCATGAGCGAAGCACTCGTGCTCGCCACCAAGGCGGGCCTCGATCCGGAAGTGGTGTTCAACGCCGTCAAGGGCGGGCTCGCCGGGAGCACGGTGCTGAACGCCAAGGCGCCCATGGTGATCGGCCGGAACTTCAAGCCGGGCTTCCGAGTCCGGCTGCACCAGAAGGATCTGCGCAATGCCCTGTCGGCGGCTGAGTCCATGAAGGTCAGCCTGCCCTTCACCAGCCTGGCTCAGCAGGTCCTGATGGCGCTGATGAACAACGGGCACGGCGACCTCGACCATTCCGCCATCGCCCTCTTTGTCGAGGACATGGCGAAGGTTGAGGTTAAGCGGCCCCAGTAGCGTGCGAATGAGTGCGCATCGGAAATCGCTCCCTGACGGTCGCGGCTCTGATTCGTCAGCAAGTGGTTCTCGCGAAACGCACTCCTTCAGGCGGTCACGGCACCAGGCCCATAGTTGCAGGAGCGGAGGGAACATTCGATGAGTAGCGGTACATACCTGGAGTGGGTTCTCGCGAACACGAAGACGGAGTGGTGGCACGATTCGGCGGATCCGGTGGAACTGCGATTGGGGCTGGAGCGTGGGGCCATCGGCGTCACCACCAATCCCTTCCTCTCTGCCGCCACAATGAGCCGCAATCGCGCCGTCTGGACCGAGGCCGTCGAGGCAGTGCGCGCGCGCAACCTCACGGGTGAACAGAAGGCCGATGAGCTGATTCGCCACGTCGTGATGCATGCGGCTGCTCTCTACTTGCCCCACCACGAGAGCACGGGCGGGCGCATGGGCTATGTCTGTGCGCAAGTGAATCCGTCGCGCGCGGGGGACCGCCAGGCTATGCTCGCCATGGCCCGGCGCTTCCACGCCTGGGCGCCAAATATCGCGGTCAAGCTGCCAGCGGTTGCCGCAGGGCTCGACGTGCTGGAAGACTGCGTCGCCGAAGGTATCACCACCACGGCCACCGTCAGCTTCACCGTACCCCAGACCATCGCCATTGCCGAGCGTTGCCGCGCTGGACGTCAGCGGGCAATCAACGCCGGCATCGAACCGGGCAAGTGCTTCGCCGTGATTATGATCGGCCGCGTAGATGATTACCTTCGCGAGGTGGCCCAGGACAACCAGGCCGCCGTGAGCGAGGCCGACATCCGCCAATCCGGCCTGGCCGTCACCAAGCGCGCTTACCGGATCTACCAGGAGCGCGGCTACGAGGCCGTTCTGCTGGTGGCTGCCCTGCGCGGCACTTATCACTTGACTGAACTGGCCGGCGCTGAGCTGGTCATGTCTATAGCGCCCGCACCGCAGGAGTGGTTCGTTGCCCAGGACCATCCTCGGGAAGAACGCATTGCCGCCGACGTGCCGGCCGACGTGATCGAACGGCTCTCCACCATGCCGGAGTTCGTCAAGGCGTATGAGCCCGATGGCATGGCGCCAAACGACTTCATCTCCTACGGTGTGGTACAGCGCACGCTTTGCCAGTTTGTCGAGTCGGGTTGGAAGCTCCTGGAGGAGCTTCGTTAGTATTGCTGTGGCATCAACGCGATGCACCACAAATAGGGCAGCGGACAAGCTGCCTCACCGGATGCCGGGCAATTCCGTTTCGAAGTGCCGGGATGGATTGAGGATCATGTCGCTCGGGGCGAATCCGGTACTCTGGCTGGATTTCGGGGATTGGTAGTTTAAGATGCCCGCTGCGGGTTGAGGGGATGTAACGGCTCGCCTCGCTGACCAGGAACCCGTAGGCGGCTATGCAGAGCGTCGCATGGTGATAAAAGCGCCGCCAGCCTCGCCCTTCGAAGTGACCCAGTCCGAGCTCCTGCTGCAGCACTTCGGAGGCCTGCTCTGGTTTCCGCTGGCAGCGGCAAAACCAGTTGCTGCACCGCGGCGGACGCTCCTTCCAGTTCTACGGCTTGGCCGGTAGCGGCCAACACCACACCCCGTGCCACATTGGCTTCGACAGCCTCTCCAATCTGCGCCATTGCGATCTGCCACTTGGTTTGGAAGCCGATCTCCTGGGCTGCACCAGCCTTGCGCTGTCTCTCTTCGTGATTGGCCCAGGCTTCCGGCGAGTCCAAATGGTAGGCGAACGGTAAGCCGCCACGCGGCAGTTCTCCTGCTTGCCCACTCGTCCGCAGTACTGGCGCGTCACGCCGGCCGAGTGAGAGCCTTTCTAGAGGAAGCCTGGGTCATCGACGATCCAGGCCACAACTGGGTCTTACCGCCGTAGAATTGGCAGAACTCGCCAACGGACCTCCGCCAGCAATCCTTCATCCTAAAAACGGCAGTTCGGCCCCCGCCGCACCCAGTTCGGCTTTTGCCGCCACCAAGTTCCAACTGCTGGGCAGATCATCTTCTGGGTGACAACCGTTTTTGCTGCAACCAGTTGCGGCTGCACGTAGATGGCGGATTCTGACGGTCGCAACTGCCGGATTTAGGTTCATCACTCCAGGGCGCATCGGCAACGACGTAGTGGAGAGACTTGTGCATCCGCCGAACGTTGCACGGAGCCAGGCGCGGAGAAGTGTGATGCCGCAAAACAACTCCACATCGGGGTGTTTTGTTTGTAGCACCGTACCAACAGTGCCCCTCAATTGAGGGGGCAACACAAACGATGAGAGGCTGACGTTTCGGACGCTCTTCTACCTCTTGTGGTAATCCGGGTAGGCCGGCCGCTTCGGTTTTGCCACTGGGCTCTTGCCGAGCTCGGCGAGGACCACTTCCACCGCCTTTTCCAGTTGCGGGTCTCTGCCCAGGCGAATGAGTTCGGGATCGTGCTCGATTTCGATGTCGGCGGGAATGCCGACGTTTTCGGCGTCCCACTGGCTGTCCGGACCCCAGACGCCGGAGCTAGGCGCGGTGACGAAGCCGCCGTCCATGAGTGGCGGCGCGCCGGCGCGGCCGATGAGCCCGCCCCAGGTGCGCTTGCCGATGAGCTTGCCGACGTTGGCGCGGCGGAAGTAGTTGGGCATGGCGTCACCGCCGGAACCGGCGAATTCATTGATGATCATGACTTTGGGGCCGAAGATAGCGCCTTGCGGCTGGACTTCATCGGCGCCATCGCGGGTGGCTACGGCGCTCATGCGCTTGCGGCTGAGCACCTCAATGATGTCGGTGGCGAGATTGCCGCCGCCGTTGAATCGTTCGTCGATGATTGCGCCTTCCTTGCCGACCTGGGCGTAGAAGTAGCGGTTGAAGGAGGTAAGGCCGCCGAACGAGGTATCGGGCATGTAGACGTAGGCGATGCGGCCGTTGCTGAGCTGGTCCACCTTGCGGCGATTGCCTTCAATCCAGGCCAGGTTGCGGAGGCGGGATTCGCTGGCGATGGGGACGACGGTAATGTCGCGGGATGACGAACCATCGGAATTGGGGCCCACCTTGATGACGGTGTTCTTACCGGAAGTGGCTTCAAAGAAGCTGTAGACGTTGTCGGTGGCGCGCAAATCGCGGCCGTTGACGGCGAGGAGATAATCACCCGCCTGGACGTTGAGACCGGGCTCAGTGAGCGGGGCTTTCAGCTCCGGGTTCCAGTTCTCACCGTCATAGATCCTGGCAAAGCGGTAGCGGCCGTTTTCGATCTTGTAGTCGCAGCCGAGCAGGCCGGCCGGGACGGTCTTGACGTCGGGTTGATCTCCGCCGCCGACGCCGAGATGGCCGGCGGTGACTTCGCCCATCATGTCGGCGAAGACGTAGTTGAGATCGCGGCGGGCCATGACGCCGCCGATGAATGGCTCGTACTTTCTGATGGTGGCGGCAAGGTCGAGGCCATGGAGCTTGGGATCGTAGAAGAACTCACGCTGCACGCGCCAGGCGTCCTGGAACATCTCTTTCCATTCGGCGCGAGGGTCGGACTTGACCTCAATGGTGTCAGTCTTGAGACCGGTAGTGGGCGGAGCGGCGGGCGGGGGCGGGGTGGGCGCGGCGCCGGCGGGACCGGCCACGAGCGGCTTGAGGGGCTGGATGGACCAGCGATCGGCCTGAGCGGTGAGGGTCTTCTCCCCGTTGGCTGAGATGTCAAAGAAGCGGACGCCGCTGACGACGACGTCGCTCTTGCGGAGCTTCAGATCGTGGCGGTGGACGTTGAGGCCCTGCTCCATGGCGAACAGGACGCCGGCCTTTCCGGTGCGCAGGGCGACGTAGCGGCGGGGCGGCAACGGCAGGGCGAGAATGCGCTGGTTGATCTTGTCGAAGTCGATCTTGACTACGATAGCCTTGGGTTCGGGCTTCTTTTCTTCCTTCTTCTCAGGCTCCTTCTTTTCCGGGGCTTTCTCTTCATCGCTTTCCGGTTTCAAGGGGGACTCGTCCGATTTGGAGAGCACGGCGAGGTAGACGCTGCGAGTGGAGGTTTTGGCGCCGCTCTGGATGTCTGGCTCCAGCGTGGGGCCC
>JBBQLF010000347.1:0-5676 GCA_038327695.1 Bryobacterales bacterium | reverse complement strand
GGCGTCCCGGTTGGAGATGGTGACCCGGTAAGGGGGCTTGGCTTTCTCGGCCGGGTCCATGGTGAAGACGTCAGAGGTCTTGGCGGGGTCGTAGCCGCGCCAGAGCCAGGTGAGGGATTCCGGCAGATCCAACGAGGCCTGCGAACCGTTGTGGGCCGCTACGCCGAAGCGGAAGTGGTAGTCGTACTCCTTCATCTTGAGCGAATTAGCGAGCTGGATATTCTGCAGCGGCCAGGAGCCGTGGTCGTTTTCCAGATCGTCGGCGCCGTCGCTGAGCCAGACTCGGATGTTCCGCTTCGGTTGCTTCCGCACGTAGAAGGGATAGAGATTGCCACCGTCGAGTTTTTCCTGCGGGCGCCACTGGATGGACGTGAAGCTGCCGATGGTGGAATGGACGCGGCTGAACTTCAACGGCATGAACCAGGCCGAGGTGAAGGAGCAGATGCCGCCCGAGGACTCGCCCCCGATGCCGCGGCTATAGCCGTCCGGGCGCAGTTTGTAGCTCTTCTCCACCTCCGGCAGCACCTCTTCGAGCAGGAAGCGTGTGTACCGGTCACTCACCGTATCGTATTGGACGGAGCGCATGGCTTTGCCATCGGGCGCGAAGCCGGGGGCGATCAGAACATGCACCATCGGCGGGATGAGCTTCTGATCGACGAGATTCTCGGTGACGGTGAACAGGCGCAGGCGCGACAGATCGCCGGTGATCAGGTTCTGGCCGTCCTGCCAGACCATGAGCGCCGAGGGGGTGGCTGGGTCCACGCCGGGCGAGGCGTAAAACCAGTAGTCGGCCTTCATGCCGTCGTAAATAGTGCTCACAATCGTGCGTTTTTCGCTCAATTTACCCCTCGGAACGCCACTTTTTGGGTACGAATCGGGGTTGTAGCCCGTCAAATCGGCACGCGAGCCGAGTGGTTTGCCGTCCACACTGTACTGGTAGGAGTGGGTCACGCCGGTGCGCATTTTCTCCAGCCGCAGCCAAAGGCTGGAGCCCTCCACGCGGGCCATCGGCAACGGCGCCTGCTGATTGATAGAGACGGAGACCGGCGCGTCCGAGGCCGTGACGAAGAGGAAGTCCTGGCCCCAGACGGCCACCCCGCCTTTGGGCGAGAGTGTCTTGTTGATCTGTTCGGCCAAGCCGGGCGCAGCGGGGCCGAGGCGCGCGGTCCGGATCAACTGCTCCAGCGGGTGCACCTGGGCGATGGCGGCCGAGGCGAGCAGGGCGGATAAAGTGAGGAGTCTCATGGCTTGGCGGGTGTTGCTTTCTGTTCAAGGAACTGGACAATGGGCTGGTAACGGCGGCGGCGCGCCTGATCCAGAGCGGTCTGGCCGCGAGCGTCCTTCGCCTGCAGATCCGCGCCTGCGGCGGCAAGGACTTCCACGGCGGGCAGACAGTTCTGAGTGGTGGCGAGATGGATCGGGGTGGCGCCGGCGGAGGTGCGAACATTGACGCCAGCTTGGGCGGCCAGCAGCGCCTTGATGGCCGCGGGATGGCAGGCGCGGGCTGCGAGGTGAATGGGCTGAAAGCCCTCCGGGCCGGTGGCCGCCGGATCCGCTTTGGCGGCCAGCAGCGCGGCCACGGTTTCGTCATGGCCCCCCTGGGCGGCGAGCCATAACGGCGTGGCGTTGGACAGCGAACGGGCGTCCACCTGCGCCCGCGCGGCCAGCAACTGGCTGACCATCCCTGTGCGGCCGTCGGCGGCGGCGTAGTGAAGCGCGGTTTGGCCCCGGCGATTCTCGGTGGCGTCCACGGGTGTGGCTTTGGCCAGAAGCAGCGCCAGCGCGGCCGGGCGGCCTGAGGCCACTGCCGCGTGCAGCACCGTTTCTCCGTTCCAGCGGCGTGTACCGGTCTTCGCTTCGGCCCAGAGGAGGAACTTCAGGATCTCCACATCACCGCGCCGGGCGGCTATCAGCAGCGCAGTCTCGCCGTCATCCCCAACCGCGTTGACGTCTGCGCCTTTGCTGACCAGGTAGCGGACGTCATCGGCCGTACCGCTGGCACACGCCTCCAGCAGCGAGGTGGGCCGCGGCGCGTCCTGCATGGCCAGGAGCGAAATTAGCAGCAGAATCTGAGGTCCCAAGTCTGGATATGTTATACCATACGAGAAAGGGCATGAAGGGAATCACGGCAGGGACTATGTTTGTGCTGGCGGCGATGCTCCCTGTCCGCCCGGCGGCGGCGGACGCCGAACGCGAGCGGATTTACCAGGCGCAAGTGCGCCCTTTTCTCAAGCAATACTGCTCCGGCTGCCACAATGCGCGCGTGAAAACGGGCGGTGTGGCCGTGGACGGATTTCTGACGGGCGACTCCATCGCCGGGCAGAACGGCACGTGGGAGCGAATCCTGCGCAAGCTCCGCACCAGCGAGATGCCGCCCGCGGGCCTGCCGCGCGCGCCGCAGCCGGCTGTCAATGACGTGATCGCATTCGTCGGCGGCGAACTGGACCGGGCGGCGGCGGCCAAGCCGGATCCGGGGCGTGTGACTGCGCACCGATTGAACCGCGCCGAGTATAACAACGCGGTGCGCGATCTTCTGGCGGTGGATTGGCGGCCCGCCGACGACTTCCCGGCCGACGATTCCGGTTACGGTTTCGACAACATCGCCGATGTCTTATCGTTGCCTCCAGTGCTCATGGAGAAGTACCTTTCGGTGGCCGGCAAGGTGAGCCGGCAGGCGCTGGGCCGGGCACGGCTGGCCGCCGTGCTGGACCGCTACAACGCGCCGCGGGACCGGCCGCAGAATGAACGGATCAGCGAGGCGGCGCCGGTGGGTTCGCGCGGCGGCATCGAAGTGGAGCATCGCTTTCCGGCCGACGCCACGTACCTGCTGCGCGCGCGGCTCCGCTTCACGCCCGATCCGAAGGTGCCCGAGTTGCTGGATTTCCGCGTGGATGGCAAGCTGCTGAAACGCGCGGAGGTGAAGTTCACAGCGTCGGACGAGGATGAGGAGTTGCGGCGGTTTGAGATCAAGGTGCCGGTGAGCGCCGGACGGCGCAAGATCCTGTTGAGCTTTCTGCGCGACGACTCCAAGAACGAAAACCCGTCGATTGAGATCGCCGCCGGCGGCAAGCCCCGCCGCAACCCGATCGCCGTGGACTGGTTGGAGGTGGGCGGACCGTTTGATGTGACGGGCCCCGGCGACACACCCAGCCGCCGCGCCGTGCTGAGCTGCAAGCCCGCCAGCGCCGGCGGCGAGGAGCCCTGCGCCAGTTCCATCCTGACGCGGCTGGCGCGCCGCGCCTGGCGCCGGCCTGTGACGGCGGCGGAGACGGCGCGGCTGATGCGCTTCTACCGCATGGGCAGGGCCGATAGCGGAGAGTTTGAGGGCGGCGTGGAACTGGGGCTGAAATCGATTCTGGTCTCGCCACACTTCCTGTTCCGCGTGGAGCGGGAGCCGGCGGTGCGAACCGCGGACGTGTATCCGATCAGCGATCTGGAATTGGCGTCGCGGCTTTCCTTCTTCCTGTGGAGCAGCATCCCGGACGAGACGCTGCTGCGGCTGGCAGAGCGGGGCGCGCTACGCCGGCCGGAGGTGCTGGAGTCTCAGGTGCGGGCCATGTTGCTGGACCCGCGTGCGTCGGCGCTGACGGCGAATTTCGCGGGCCAGTGGCTGCACTTGCGCAATCTGGCGAGCATGAAGCCGGACCCGGCGCTGTTCCCGGAGTTTGACAACGATCTGCGCGAGGCGATGCAGCGGGAGACCGAGCTGTTTTTCGAAGCGGTGGCGCGCGAGGACCGCAGCGTGCTGGATTTTCTGGACGCCCCGTTCACGTACCTGAATCAGCGGCTGGCGGCCTACTACGGCGTGGCTGGCGTGGAGGGACGGCGCTTACGCCGCGTCAACCTGCCGCCCGGGGTGCGCGGCGGCGTGCTGACGATGGCGAGCGTGCTGACCGTCACCAGCTATCCCACTCGCACGTCTTCGGTGATTCGCGGCAAATGGGTTCTGGAGAACCTCCTGGGTGCGCCGCCGCCGCCGCCGCCGCCGGACATCCCTGCGTTGCAGGAGTCCGCCGTCGGCAAGACTATGTCGATGCGGCAACAGGTGGAACAGCACCGCGCCGATCCGTCGTGCGCGGCCTGCCACGCCAAGATGGATCCCATCGGGTTTGCGCTGGAAAACTACGATGCCGTGGGGCGCTGGCGCACCAGGGATGGCGGATTTGCCATCGACGCATCCGGCAAATTGCCTTCCGGCGAGTCGTTTCAGAATGCAGCGGAACTGAAGCGGATCCTGCGCGCCAATCCGGAGGAGTTCGTGCTGTGCTTCACCGAGAAGTTGCTGACTTATGCGCTGGGCCGCGGCGTGGAGCGCAACGACAAGCCGTTGGTTCGAGCCATCACCCGGGCCGCGGCCGGGGACGGCTACAAGTTCTCTTCCATCGTGCTGGCGATTGCCCGCAGCGCCCCGTTCCAACAGCGCAGCGCGGCTGAAGTTAGTCTTCCAACCAAAGAGGGGCGTCATGTGGGTGAATAAGAAAGCTCTTTCCAGGCGGTGTCTGTTGCGGGGCCTCGGCGCATCGCTGGCGCTGCCGGCGCTGGATGCCATGGTGCCTGCGCTCCAACCCGGGGCAGGGAAGGCCCAACCGCTGCGTCTGGCGTTTGTCTACGTGCCCAACGGGATCATCATGCGGCACTGGACGCCGGCGGAGGAGGGACGCAATTTCACATTACCCGCGGCGATGGAACCGCTGGCGTCGCACCGCGAGCAACTGCTGGTGTTGAGCGGCCTGGCGCAGAAAAATGGCCGCGCGCTGGGCGATGGGCCAGGCGACCACGCGCGGGCGGCGGCGTCGTTCCTCACCGGTTTCCATCCGAGGAAGACCGAGGGCGCCGACATCGGAAACGGCGTGAGCGTGGATCAGGTGGCGGCGCGCACCATCGGGCAGGCCACTCGTTTTCCTTCGCTGGAATACGGGCTGGAGGGCGGGGGGCTGGTGGGCAATTGCGATAGCGGGTATAGTTGCGCCTACACGAATTCCATTGCCTGGAGCGGGCCGCAAACGCCGTTGCCGCCCGAATTGAATCCGCGCGCAGCCTTTGAGCGGCTGTTTGGCGACGGCGAGTTGCATGACCGCGCCACGCGGCTCAAGCTGGCCCGGCAGGACCGAAGCCTGCTGGACGCCGTGCTGGAGGATGCCGGCCAGTTGAAGCGCACGCTGGGTGCGACGGATCAGCTGAAGCTCGACGAGTATCTGAGTTCCGTGCGGGCCATTGAGCGGCGGGTGCAGACGGCGGAACGGCAGGATCTCGACAAGAAGAACGATGCCAGCCGGGATCCCACTCTGCCCAAGCCGGCGGGCGTGCCGACCACGTACGAGGAGTATGCGCGCCTGATGTTCGATCTGATGGCGGTGGCGTTCCAGACGGATTCCACGCGCGTGGCGACGATGTTGATGGGCCGCGAGGGCAGCAACCGCACCTACCGCTCCATCGGCGTGCCGGAGGCGCATCACGGAATCTCGCATCACATGGGGTCGGCTGAAAAGATCGACAAGCTGGCGAAGATCAACCGGCTGCACGTGGAGTTGTTTGGTTCGTTCCTGGCGAAGATGAAATCGATACCCGATGGAGACGGGACGTTGCTGGATCACACGCTGGTGGTGTACGGCAGCGGACTGAGCGACGGCAACGCACACTCGCATCTGGACCTGCCGGTGCTGCTGGCGGGCGGCG
>JBBQLF010000346.1:0-5701 GCA_038327695.1 Bryobacterales bacterium | reverse complement strand
GAACTTGTCCAGGTTGCGCAACCCAAGGTCGAAGGCCTTGCTCCCGCCGGAGGCAGCCCCGGCAATCGCCCTGGCGGCTGCGCGCCCGTCTAACTTGTACCTGCTCTCCACAAAGGGGACAACTTCCTCAAGCAGGTCCTTGTCCAAGGCACCCGGTTCGTAGAGGCGTGGGAGGTCACGGATGAAGGCGCCGATCGATTCCGGCATCACAACTACCATGGGCCGTGCTGCTTTCGCGGCGAAGAGGTTGTCCATGATCCAGTTTGCGCGTCCGATGTCAGTCCAGGATGAGTCATGATCAGCGCCGTGCAGCAGGTAGAGAGCCGGATACACCGTTGCGGCGACAGGATCGTACCCGGGCGGAGTGTATACATGTAGCCTGCGAGGACGTCCTGCCAACTTGGAAGGATACCATTCGGCATGAACCGTACCGTGTGGAACATCCCGGAGCTGAGGGAACTCCGCTGGCGGCCCCGGCACCTCAAAGAGGCTTCGCGTTCGAGTAGTACGTGCAGTCGGTGATCACGGCAGCCGACATCATGGCAGCCCGGCACCTCAAAGAGGCTTCGCGTTCGAGTAGTACCCTGATAGGCCGGCTGCCCAACGAAGCTCCGCTCCACCATGGCTGAAAACGGAAGATCAAAGCGTTCCAGGTTGTTGTGCGGGTCGATCATCACAACGCCGTCCACGGTATACCAGTAGGCGTACAAATCCGGCAACAGCGGCCCCACAGTCACCGCAAACACGCCGTCCTCGCCACGCGTCATCGGAATGCGAGACGGCGGGTCCCACACCCCTCACAAAACGACCTTCTGAGCCCCGGGCAACTTAAGGCGGAACGTCACACGGCGATCCGCGAGAACGTCAGGAGAATACACTTGCTGCGGGGGCGATTGCGCACAAAGCCCAGCAAAACAACACCAAACAAACGAGAGAAGGATGATATGGCGGGTCATGCAGCAAAAAAAACTCCGCGCAAGAACCATCAACCTAAATCCGGCAGTTGCGACCGTCAGAATCCGCCATCTACCTGTAGCTGCAACTGGTTGCAGCAAAAACGGTTGTCACCCAGAAGATGATCTGCGCAGCAGTTGGAACTTGGTGGCGGCAAACGCCGAACCGGGTGCGGCGGGGGCCGAACTGCCGTTTTTAGGATCAAGGAACCCACCACGCTACAACCCAACGACACATCCGATCAACTCAGCCCAAACGCGAGTGCCGGCGGTTTTGCCGCTTTGGCCCATCGCAACAATAGCCTGAATCACTTCCTGACTGCCTCCGCCAGCCTCGCCCATCGGCAAATGAACACCCCGCGTCCCAATATCGGACACTTGCCTTGCCGGCGGCGGAAGCGGCCGTCCCGCAAGTCTCTGATAACATTCGATATTCTATTCATGACCGCGCGTGGCCCCCAGCGTGCGATACAACAGGTGAGAGGTTCCCATGGACGTACCCCGCGAAGGCGCAAGGAAACAGAAGATCATCCGCCGCGCGCTGTGGATCACGGTGGTGCTGATCGCGGTATTGGCCATCACCTACAGCCTCTCCCGCCTGAAGCCGGCCGCACCGTCGGTGGAGAACTCCACGCTGTGGACCGATACGGTGAAGCGCGGGCCGATGCTGCGCCAGGTGCGGGGGCTCGGCACGCTGGTTCCGGAGGAGATCCTCTACATCCCGGCCATTAACGAAGGGCGGGTGGAGAAGATCCTGCTGCGGCCGGGCGCGCAGGTGCAACCCGGCACGGTCATTCTGATCCTGGCCAATCCGGAACTCGAACTGGCCGCCGAAGACGCGCGCTGGCAGGTCAAGGCCGCCGAAGCCAACATGGCCGATCTTCTCGTCAAACTCGAGACCGCCAAGCTGGATCTGCGCTCCGCGGTGGCGCGAGTGGAATCGGAGTACGTGCAGGCCAAGCTGAGGGCCGAGCGGGACGTGGCGCTGGGCAAGGAGGGCCTCACGCCGGATCTGACGGTAAAGCTCTCGCAGGCTGCCGCGGACGAATCCGGCAAGCGCTTTGTGATCGATCAGAAGCGGCTGGAGATATCGGGCTCCTCGGCCACGGCGCAGATCGCCTCCCAGCAGGTGCAGATCGAGAAACTGCGCGCCGCCTATGAGCTCAAGCTGAAGCAGGTGGAAGGTCTGAAGATCCGCGCGGGCGCGGCCGGCGTGCTCCAGCAGATGGCGGTGGAAGTGGGCCAGCGCGTGATGCCTGGCGCGCAGCTCGGCAAGGTGGCGCAGCCCGAGCGTCTGAAGGCCGAGATCAAGATTCCCGAAACCCAGGCCAAGGACGTGATCCTGGGACAGCCCGCGCAAGTGGACACGCACAACGGCGTCATCGCCGGCCGTGTGGTGCGCATAGACCCCGCCGCCGTGGGCGGCAATGTGACGGTGGATATCCATCTGGAGGGCAAGCTGCCCCAGGGCGCCCGGCCGGACCTCAGCGTGGACGGCACTGTGGAACTGGAACGGCTGGCCGATGTTCTCTACGTGCAGCGCCCCGTCTTCGGCCAAGCCAACAGCCTGATCAGCATTTTCAAGGTCAGCCCCGACGGCAAGGAAGCCAGCCGCGTGCAGGTCCGCATCGGCCGC
Organism: Bryobacterales bacterium; assembly: GCA_038327695.1. Taxonomy (GTDB): domain Bacteria; phylum Acidobacteriota; class Terriglobia; order Bryobacterales; family Bryobacteraceae; genus Paludibaculum. The sequence continues at coordinate 3,112 of JBBQLF010000346.1, read as the reverse complement.
GTCTCGGTGCAGACCGTCGAGATCGTCGACGGCCTCAAGATCGGCGACAAGGTAGTTCTTTCCGACATGTCGGCGTGGGACGGCCAGGACCGTCTCCGGTTGAATTAAGCGCAAGGAGTATCCGCCATGAGCGATAAGGCCCTCATACACCTGGAAGGCGTCACCAAGGTCTTCACCACGGAAGATGTCGAGACCCATGCCTTGTCCGGCATCCACCTGGAGATCGCGAAGGGCGAATACGTCACCATTGCCGGCCCTTCCGGCTGCGGCAAATCCACGCTGCTCGCCATCCTGGGCCTGCTGGATTCCCCGTCCGGCGGCGCCTACACGCTCAACGGGCAGGCGGTGCAGGGGCTGAAGCTGGGAGAACGCGCGCGGATTCGCAATCGCGAGATCGGGTTCATCTTCCAGGCGTTCAATCTGATCGGCGATCTGACCGTTTATGAGAACGTCGAGCTGCCGCTGACCTACCGCGGGATGGGCTCGGCCGAGCGGAAGCAGCGCGTGCACGATGCGCTGGAGCGGGTGGGCATGGGGCACCGGGTGAAGCACTATCCTTCTCAGCTTTCCGGCGGCCAGCAGCAGCGTGTCGCCGTGGCCCGCGCGCTGGTAGGCTCGCCGTCCATCCTGCTGGCCGACGAGCCCACTGGCAACCTCGATTCCGCCAACGGCGAATCGGTGATGGCACTGATGACCGAACTGCACCGCGGCGGCGCCACGATCTGCATGGTCACCCACGATCCGCGCTACGCTCTGCTCACCCAGCGCACGATCCACCTGTTCGACGGCCGGATCGTGGAAGAGACCCAGGGCGCCGCGTCATGAAGACGGACGTCGCCGCCCGCCTGCGCGAGAATCCCGACATCGCCGCCATCGCGCTGATCCTGGCGATTGTCATCCCCACACTTGACGCCAGACCCAACGCCTTCCATTTCAGCCTCGTCTCGCGCCCATCGGCTGAGCGCGTCTGGCAGCGGCTGGAAAACAAGATGCGTGTCTTTGAGGAGCGCTTTGATCGCGTCACGCCGCAGCGGACGCGCATCGTCACCGTCCCGAATCTCGAATCGGAGTAACTGTCATGTACGGGCTGATTGAGGACATTCGCGGCGCGGTCCGCCGCCTCACCCAAGCTTCGGGCACATCCGCCGCCGCCATTGTGGCGCTCGCGCTCGGCATCGGTTTCAGCACCGCCAACTACTCCGTGGCCGACGTCCTGCTGTTCCGCCCGCTGGCGATTCCGGACCTCGATCGCGTGGTCATGATCGGCGCGCAGGAGCGAGGCAATGTGCGCAGCTTCCGCTCCGTCGCCGCCACTGACTACATGGATTGGAAGGCCGCCAACCCGCGCACCATTCAGTCCATCGCCGTCACGCACGGCCGCAACTTCAACCTCACCGGCGCCGGCGATCCGATTCAGATTTCGGGCGCTGCCGTCACGGCGTCGTTCTTCGACGTCATGGGCATGCAACCCGGGCTCGGCCGCTTCCTACTGCCGGAGGAAGAGATCATCGGCAAAGACCGCTCCATCGTCCTGAGCCACAACCTCTGGGAACGCCAGTTCGGCGCCGATCCGAAGATTCCCGGCCGCGTTGTCGAGCTCAGCGGCCAGAACTACACCGTGGTTGGGATTATGCCGAAGGGCTTTCAGTTTCCCCAACCGGCCGATTTCTGGGTGCCCCTGGCGCTCTCACCGGAAACCTGGGCCGAGCCCGGCAACTTCTATCTGCGTCCCATGGCCCGCCTGCGCGATGGCGTTTCGCTGGACGAAGCCCGGGCCGAATTCAACGCCTTGGCGCAGCGCATCGCCGAACAGCGGGCCGATAGTCACAAGAATATTGGCGTCCGGGTCGATCTCATCCGCAACCGCATTTTCGGCGAGCTGGCGCCCGTCTATACGCAGCTCATGCTGGCCGCCGTGCTGGCGCTTCTTCTGATCGCCTGCCTGAACGTTGCCAATCTTCAGTTTGTCCGCGTGCTGGGGCGCAGCCGCGAGTTGGCCATCCGCACGGCGCTGGGCGCAACCCGCGGACGCCTCATCCGGCAGCTCCTCACGGAAAGCCTGGTGCTGTCGTTCGCGGGTACGCTGGCCGGCTTGCTGGTCGCCTCCTGGTCGCTCGACCTGGCCAAGTCCTACATGCCGCCGGAGGTGGTGCGCTGGCTCCCCAGTTGGCAGCGCCTGGGCCTGAACCAATGGGTGCTGTTCTGGACCGCACTCACGGCCGTGGCTGCGGGTCTGATCGCCGGCATCGGCCCGGCGTGGTGGCTGAGCCGCGCGCCTGCCGCCGACGGTCTTCACGAATCCAGCCGCTCCGCCACCGGTTCGGCCGCGCGGCATCGCGCACGCACGATTCTGGTCGTCGCTCAGACCGCCATCGCCCTGGTCCTGCTCATCAGTGCCACGCTCATGGTGAAGGGCTTCCGCTCCATCGCCACGCTCCCCTTGCACGTTGATCCCGCCCAGGTCCTCACGTTCCGCATCAACCTGCCCGAGAGCCGCTATCCGGACCGGGGAGCGGTGGCCGCCTTTCAATCCGAACTGCTGGCCAACCTCCAGGCGCAGCCCGGGGTCACTGGCGCCGCCGTCACCAGCAATCTGCCTCGTTCCGACTACTCCAACCGCTCGCTGATCACCTTTGAGGGCCGCCCGCCCGAACAGGGCGTCAAGAACATTACGCTCGTCCAGAACATCTCCAAGGACTTCTTCCGCACACTCGGCATCGCGATGCTGCGGGGCCAGATCTTCACCGGCTCGGAGGGCGAGGCGACCCAATCGGTGGTGATCATCAGCGACGCGTTTGCGCGCCGCTACTATCCCACCGACGACCCCATCGGCCGCCGGTTTCATCTTGGTGACGGCCGTTGGTGGACCATCCGTGGAGTTGTCGCGGACGTCCACAGCGACTACGTCGAGCGCGTGCCCGGCCCGGCCGTCTACCTGCCGTATCAGCAGGCCACCCGGGGTGCCTTCGACGTTGCCATCGGCACAACCGGCGACGCTAACGCCTACATCCCGGCCGCCCGCGCGGCTGTCGCCGCCATCGATCCGCGGCAGCCCGTGCCGCTGGTCCGCACCTTCGACAAACTCATCGCCGATGGCATCGTTGGCATCGCC
>JBBQLF010000345.1:0-5715 GCA_038327695.1 Bryobacterales bacterium | reverse complement strand
TGGCGGGCGTTCTGATCCTCCCGCTGTTGTGGTTTGCCCGGCGCGCGGCGCGCATCTGGTGGGTGCCGGTCTTGCTGGCTCTATTGGTGGCGGCGCCGTGGTACGGCGCCATGGCCGCCCGCCACGGCTGGGTGTTCGTCGACGTCTTCATCCTCCGCCACCACCTGTCGCGCTTCGCCACCAACGCCCTGCAACATCAGCAGCCGTTTTGGTTCTACCTGCCAGTACTGGTCGCGGCCCTCTTCCCTTGGTCCACCACGCTGGCGCTCCTCGGCAGAGGCATCTGGCAGCAACGCCGCCATCGGATCTTGGTAGCGACTTCATTGTTCGGGTTGCTGTTCTTCTCTGCCTCCACCAATAAGCTGCCCGGCTACATTCTGCCCCTCATGCCCTCTCTCTGCATCGCTATCGCGGTCTGCCTGGAGCGCGCTGCGGCAGCGCGGCGGCCTCTCGCCTTGACGGTGGTGCTGCTGGGCTTCTGTCCGGTCGTGGTGAAGATCCTGCCGGATTCCCTCCTGTTCGGATTGAGCCGGGCCAGTCTGGAAGATGTGCCCTGGGCGTATTTTCTTTGGTTGCTGCCGATGGCGGCCTGCGTCTGGACGCTCGACACCTACGGACGCCGCACTGCGGCCGTTGCCGTCGTGGCGGTTGGTGCGGCTGCCGGGTTGTTGTTCATTAAGCTGAGCGCCGCTCCCGTGCTGGACGAACTGGTCTCGTCCCGAGGCCTATGGCGCAGAGTGACGCCCCTTAGCGCACCCGTGTGCGTGGAGTCGCTACATCGTAGCCTGCGTTATGGGCTGAACTATTACACCGGCAAACCGCTGCCGGACTGCCCGCCAGGCCCCGGTTGGGTGCACGTGGTGCAGAAACCGGGCGGCATGGCCCGGCTGGAGCCCCGATAAGCTCCGCACTTAGCGTCGTGGACCTCGCGTGACCTGCACCTTGGCTGCCTCGGCGGCGGTGGCGCCTGCCGCTTTCATCCACAGCCGGACCGGCGCATCCACCATTTCCGCCATGGTTTGAATTGGCAGCCCTTCGTCATCGCAGACAAAGGTCAGCTCGGAGCTGCCCTCCTCGTGGTCCACCCGCACCAGATCTCCGCCCCGGATCTGATCCGTGGCGACCAGGTTGGAGATCGGTTGTACCATCAGCCGTTCGATGGCCCGTTTCAGATGGCGGGCGCCGTATTTCCTGTCCACGCCGGCCTGGAGCATGAACTCCTTGGCATTGGCTGAGACCGCGAACACGAAGCTGCGCTCAGGCGAAGCGCAGAAGACGCGCTGCTGCACCAGACCCAGTTCGATGTCGAGAATGCGCCGTAACTCCGGTTCGCCGAGCAGCTTGAAAACCACCACCTTGTCCATGCGGTTCATGAACTCAGGCGTGAATTTCCGCCGCGCCGCTTCCAGGCCACTGCGCTCGATCTTGGCGTCGGTGGCGGCATCAGTCTCCGACGGTGTGGTGAAGCCCAACCGTGGATTCAGCATCGCCGACATCTCCGTCGCGCCCAGATTGGAGGTCAGGAAGATCAGGGTCCGGGAGAAATCCACTTTGCGGTTATCACCGAGCGTGAGCGTGGCTTTATCCAGAATGCCCAGCAGGAGATTCCACAGCGAGTCGCTGGCCTTTTCAATCTCGTCGAAGAGCAGAAAACTGAGCTTCATCCGCTCGGTATGATATTGGCTCAGCGTCTCCTGGCTGAGCAAGGGATGTGTTTCCCGGTGTCCCAGATAGCCGGGGGGCGAACCGATCAGTTTGGCGATCTCGTGGCTGTGCTGGAATTCCGCGCAGTCCACCTTCAGAACGGCTCTGGACGTGCCCACCAGCGCCTCCGCCGTGGCCTCTACGATGCGAGTCTTGCCTGACCCCGTCGGGCCCAGGAAGAGGAAGTTACCCACTGGCCGGTGCGGAGCGCTCAGGCCGGTGACGTGCATCTGGTAGATGTTGACGATTTCAGCTATCGCCTCGTCCTGGCCCACTACCAACTGGCGTAGGCCAGTCTCCAGGCTGGCGGCTTCCTTGCCCGAACGCTTCGGATCCAGCGGAGCCGAAATCCGCCCGGAAGGGGTGCGCACGCCGCCGCTTGACTTCCCTCGCCCGAAGGCGAATCGCCCGGGCTCCCGGCTCACCGCCGGTGCCACCTCCACGCCAAGACCGACACTCGCTGAGTCGCCCACGTTGGGCTCCTTTCTACTATGGACCGAATCACTTCCGCGGCGGGCGCGACGGACGGATCTCCACATGGCTGATCAGGGTCCGCTCCGGCATTGCCAGGATCATGGCGACGGTCTCCGCTACGTCTTCCGGGGCGATCTTCCAGCCGGCCTTCCCCGCCCGGCCGAAATCGGTATTCACGCTGCCCGGCAGAATGGTACTGACGCGTACTCCTTCATGCCGGTGGTCCAGCATGATCGCCTCACTCATGCCACAAAGCCCGAACTTGGAGGCGTTATACGCTCCGCCGCCCGCGAACGGGTTCTTGCCCGCCAGGCTTGACACGTTGATGATCCAGCCACCGCCCCGCTTCCGCATCTGCGGCAAGGCGTGGTGACAGCAGTGATACACCCCGGTCAGATTTGTGCCCAACACCAGTTCCCATTCCTGGGGCGACAGCGCCGCCAAGTCCTTGAAGATCCCGATCCCGGCATTGTTCACCAGGATGTCCGGCCCACCCATTTCGGCGTCGAGCCACTCAAACAGCGCCCGTACTTGGCACTCACTACCAACATCGGCTGTTTTCCCCTCGACTTTACAGGGCCCGGAGGCAAACTCGCTCCTCAGTTCGGCCACTGCGGCATCGATGCCCTCCTGGCCCCGTCCGCAGATCGCTACATCGGCCCCGGCCGCCAGCAGGCGCCGCGCTACCGCGTATCCGATGCCCTTCGTCCCGCCCGTCACCAGCGCCGTTTTGCCCTTCAGATTCAGTGTCATGCTGTTATCTTCCCATTGCTGGCCGGATTCAGGGCTCCGCCACCCTTCGCGATATACTCATAGTCGTGCCGGGTTCACTGACCACTGCTCCCTTATGCCTGAAACGAGTGTGATTTGGCTCAGGTTGGCCGTCGCCTTGTACGCGCTGGGCCTACTCCAATCGATCCTCTCCGTCCTTCGCCGGGGCACGCGCCTGTTCCCCTTTGCGCAGGCGGCATTCCGGCTGGGTGTAGTTTTCCACTTTGTCTCAGTCGTAGAGCGCAGCATGGCGCTGCGTCATCTGGCGGTCAATGACTTTTTCGAGACCGCCTCGCTGTGTGCGTTGCTGGTGGCCCTTGTCTATCTGTTCGTGGGCTGGCGCTACCACTTCTCCGGCCTCAGTCTGATGATCTTCCCGCTGGTGGCCCTCCTCTCCCTCATGGGAGCGATGGGCACGCCGATTTCGGCATGGTCTGACCAGCGCGTCCGCAATGCCTGGCTGCTCACGCACATCCTGCTGGTTCTGGCCGGCTACGCGGGCCTGTTGCTGAGCGCCGGAGCGTCCGTCTTCTACCTGATACAGGAGCGGCGGCTGAAACGCAGGCACGCGCCCTCTGATCTCGCCCTGCTCAGTTTCCTCGGTTCAGACCGGTTACCGCCGCTCGAAACGCTGGACAACCTGATCACCCATTCATTGAGCATCGGATTTGTAGCCATCACGCTGGCTGTAGTGGCGGGCAGCAGTTGGGCTTTTATCGAGTTGGGCACGCGCTGGATCAGCCAGGCCAAGATCGTCGTCTCCCTGGTGACTTGGGGATTCTATCTGCTGATGGTCTTTCTGCGGATCTCCTCGGGTTGGCGCGGGCGCAAGGCCGCCTATCTCTCCTTGACAGGATTGGCGTTCGCGGCCTTTACGTGGGCGGCCCATGTCGGCCTCCGGCCGCTTTTGGAGAAATGAAGCAGCTCCTTTCATGAAGGTGTTCCTCACAGGCCTCAGCTACAAAACCGCACCCGTGGAGGTGCGGGAGCGCCTGGCGTTCGCCGATACGGTCCTGCCGGCCGCGCTCGATCAGATGCGGGCCTGCCCCGGCGTGGAGGAGGTGCTCATCCTCTCCACCTGCAACCGGGTTGAAATCGCCGTCACAACCGCCAACGACGCCGCCGCCCAACAGATTCTTGAGTTCTTCGCCCAGAGCCGCGGCCTCGACGCCGCCTGGCTCCAGCCATTTCTCTACTCCCTGGAAGACCGCGGGGCCATCCGCCATCTGTTTCGCGTGGCCGCCAGTCTGGACTCCATGGTGCTGGGCGAGCCGCAGATCCTGGGCCAGTTGAAGGCTGCCTACTCCGCGGCCAAAGATCGGGGGGCGCTCAACGGCTTCCTGGACGCCGTGCTCACGCGCGCCTTCACAGTCGCCAAACGCGTCCGCTCGGAGACCGATATCGGCCGCAGCGCCGTCAGTGTGAGCTACGCCGCCATTGAACTGGCCAAGCAGATTTTCGGAAACCTGCGGTCGAAAACCATCCTGCTGATCGGCGCCGGCAAGATGTCGGAACTCGCGGCCCGCCACCTCCATCGCGCCGGTTGCGAGCGAATCCTGGTCACCAATCGAACCCGCGCGCGCGCCGAGGAGATGGCGGCATTGGTGGAGGGCCAAGTCATTGACTACGATGCTTTCCCGGTGCGGCTGCCGGAGATGGACATCGTCATTACCTCGTCCGGCGCGCCGGACTACATCCTGACAAAGTCCGACTTGCAGCAGGTTCTGCGCAAGCGGCAGAACCGGCCGGTCTTCCTGATCGACATTGCCGTCCCCCGCAACGTGGATCCGGCCGTGGACGAGCTCGAAAACGTTTATCTCTACGACATCGACGATCTCGGCCGGGAAGTGGAAGCGAACCGTCTGGCCCGTCAGAAGGAAGCCGGCCAGGCCGAACAGATCATCGAGGAAGAGATCGAACGCCTGTTCGCCCGGATGAAGGCGCGCGAAGTCGCGCCGGTGATCGTCAGTCTGCAGCAGCATCTGGACGAACTGGGACGCGCCGAATTGGAGCGGGTCCGCGCTAAGCTGGGCGCGCTCACGCCGCAACAGGAAGAGGCGCTGGCTGCCTACACCCGCGGCCTGTTGAACAAGATCGCACATGGTCCGCTGACCGAGATCCGGCGGGCCGCCAATCAACCCGAGGGCGATCGCGTACTGTCGCTGATCCGCCGGATGTTCCGGCTGGAGGATTCATGACGCTTACTATTGGCAGCCGCGGCTCGCAACTGGCCCTCTGGCAGTCCCGTTGGGTCGCCGCCCGGCTGCTGGAACTCGGCATTGAGACCGAACTGAAGATCATCAAGACCACCGGAGACAAGATCACGGACGTGCCGCTGGCCAAGGTCGGTTCCAAGGGCCTGTTTACGAAGGAGATCGAAGACGCGCTGCTGGCCGGCGAGATCGATCTGGCGGTGCACTCTCTGAAAGACCTGCCCACCGTGCTCCCGCCGGGCCTGACGCTGGCGGCCATTCCGGAGCGCGAATCGCCCTGTGATGCGCTCATCGGGCACACGCTGCAGTCGCTGCCCCAGGGCGCCCGGGTGGGCACTTCCAGCCTGCGGCGCAGCGCCCAGTTGAAGGCCGTGCGCTCCGATCTGGAGATCGAGTCCGTCCGGGGCAACCTCGATACCCGGCTGCGCAAGTTGGACGAGGGGCACTTTGATGCCATACTGCTGGCCGCGGCCGGGCTGCGGCGCCTGGGATGGGCGGATCGCATCACTGAACTGATGGATCCCGAGCTGATGTGTCCGGCCGTCGGCCAGGG
>JBBQLF010000344.1:0-5725 GCA_038327695.1 Bryobacterales bacterium | reverse complement strand
GGGTGGGCCCGGGGCAGCCGGTGGCCAAGATCATTGACCCAATGACGATGCAGGTGGAGGGGGCGATCAATCAGTCCGAAAGCAGCACGTTCCGCATCGGGCAGGAGGCGTCCATCGGTCTGGACGCGTTTCCGGGCTATCAATACAAGGGCAAGGTCTACTCGATCGGGGCGCTGGCGGTGAGCGGCGGGCGCTCGCAGTACTACATCCGCAGCGTGCCGGTGCGGGTGCAGATCACCAACGTCGACAAGAGGCTGATTCCGGATCTTTCCGCTTCGGCCGATGTTCTGTTAATGCGGGAGGCAGACGTGCTGTTGGCGCCGGCCTCGGCGGTGGAGCGGGATGGGGACAAGGACGTCATCTACGTCAAGAGCGGCACAGGGTTTGAAAAGCGGGTAGTGAAACTGGGGCCCAACAACGGCACGCAGGTGGCGGTGCTGGAAGGGATCAAGGACGGCGAGGTTGTTCGCGTCAACTAGGGCAGTGTCCACGAATGGAGTGGACAGGTAAGGCAACCGCTCCCGTTGAAGACGGGCTTGCGCTCCGTTGAAGACGGGCTTGCGCTCCGTTGAAGACGGGCTTGCGCTCCCTCACGGTCTCGGCTAGGTTTCGGGCGCGATTTCATCGGATTTGGAGGCCCGCTCCCTTGAAGACGGGCTTGCGCTCCGTCACGGTCGCGGCTCGGTTACGGGCGCGTTTTCATCGGATTTGGCGGCCCGCAGGGCCATACGGAACTCCCTGACGGCCGGTGCTCCGATTGGATTCAGTTGTCGCTCCCCAAAACGGTTAAGCACCCGAGTTTAGCGGTTCTGCGCACCCTCATGCCGGGATTGTGTATAACGGGAGTTTCGGGGAGAGGAGTCGTTGATATGGACGGGACGCGGCGAGCGTTTTTGGCGGCGATGGGCGCGGGAGCGGCGGCGGCCAAAGTGGTCCGGATCGGCGTGGTGGGCGGCCGGTTTGGGGCGGAGTTCCAGTGGCACTTGCAGCCGGACTGCAAAGTGGAAGCGGTGTGCGACCTGCGGGCGGACCGGCTGCAGCGGTTGTCCGAGGTGTATCGCTGTTCGCGGCAGTTCACCAACTTTCGCGAGATGCTGAAGAGCGCGCCGCTGGACGCGGTGGCCGTGTTCACGCCAGCGCCGATGCACGTGTGGATGGCCATTGAGGCGATGAAGGCGGGCAAGCATGTCATCAGCGCCGTGCCGGCGGGGCTGCATGTGGAGGAGTTGGAGCAACTGCTGGAGACGGTGCGTAGCACGGGGCTGCGGTACATGATGGCGGAGACATCGTACTACCGGCCGGAGTTGATGACGTGCCGGGAGATGGCGCGGCGCGGTGAATTTGGGACGATCTTCTACTCCGAGGCTGAGTACCACCATGAGGGGCTGATCCCGCTGATGTTCGACGAGCGGGGCTTGCCAACGTGGCGTCACGGCTTTCCGCCGATGCTGTATCCGACGCACTGCACGGGCATGGTGGTGCCGGTGACGGGGGAGCGGCTGACGGAGGTGCAGGCCGTGGGCTGGGGGGACGGGCATGAGGTGCTGAAGACGAACATGTACGGCAACCCGTTCTGGAACACGACGGCGTTTTTCCGGACATCGCGCGGGCACTCGTCGCGCGTGGCGGTGTTCTGGCATGTGGCGGCGGGCGGGACGGAACGGGGCGCGTTCTATGGAGATCGGGCGTCGTACATCATGGAGCGGCCGGAAGGATCGCCCAACACGATTGTGCGTATCGCCAAAGACGGCAAAACGGTGCTGGACGCGAACGGGTATCCGGAAGGCAATGTGAAGCAGGAGCGGTTTGCGCAACCCGATCACATGGAGCGGCTGCCGGCGGCGATGCGGGTTAGGACGGGGCACGGCAATTCGCATACGTTTCTGACGCATGAGTTTATTCGGGCGATCGTGGAGGATCGGCATCCGGCGGTGAATGTGTGGGAGGCGATCGCGTACACGATGCCGGGGATTGTGGCGCACCAATCGGCACTGCGGAAGGGTGAGGTGATGAAGATCAGGGACTACGGGGCGGCGGGCTGAGGGCGCGATACAATAAGGGGAAATTCCATGCACAGCAAGAACTCATTCGGTACTGCGTCCGTTCTTCGCGTGAACGGCCGCGACTACAAGATTCACCAACTGGGCGCGCTGGCAGCCGCCGGGTACGACTTGGCGCGGATTCCGTATTCGATCAAGGTATTGCTGGAGAACCTGCTGCGGCAGGAGGACGGCGTGGTGGTGCGCAAGTCCGATATCGAGTACGTGGCGAAGTGGGATCCGGCGGGGGCGGCGGAGGAGATCCAGTTCATGCCGGCACGCGTGATTTTGCAGGATTTCACGGGCGTGCCGTGCGTGGTGGATCTGGCGGCGATGCGGGATGCGCTCTCGAAGATGGGAGCGGACGCGAGCAAGGCGAATCCGCTGATTCCGGTGGACCTGGTGATCGACCATTCGGTGCAGGTGGATGAGTTCGGGACGCCGCAGGCGTTTGAGTACAATGTGCTGTTGGAATACCTGCGGAACTCGGAGCGTTATTCGCTGCTGCGGTGGGCGCAGAAGGCGTTTGCGAACTTCCGGGCGGTGCCGCCGGGGACGGGCATCGTGCACCAGGTGAATCTGGAGTACCTGGCTCCGGTGGTGTTTACGAAGACGGAAGGCGGGGAGACGCTGGCGTATCCGGACACGGTGGTGGGGACGGATTCGCACACGACGATGATCAATGGTTTGGGCGTGGTGGGTTGGGGCGTGGGCGGGATTGAGGCCGAGGCGTGCATGTTGGGCCAGCCGGTTTCCATGCTGCTGCCGCAGGTGGTGGGGTTCAAGCTCTCCGGCAAAATGGCGGAGGGGGTGACGGCGACGGACCTGGTGTTGACCGTGGTGCAGATGCTGCGGAAGAAGGGCGTTGTCGGCAAGTTTGTGGAGTTTTACGGGCCGGGCGTGCTGGCGCTGCCGCTGGCCGATCGGGCGACCATCGCCAACATGGGGCCCGAGTATGGGGCCACCATCGGGGTGTTCCCGGTGGACGAGCAGACGCTGAGCTACCTGCGGATGTCGAACCGGCCGAAGGAGCTGATCGACCTGGTGGAGGCGTACTATAAGGCGCAGGGGATGTTCCTGACGGAGGATTCGCCGGAGCCGGTGTTCACGGACACGCTGGAGTTGGATCTGGGTTCGGTGGTGCCTTCCATGGCGGGCCCGAAGCGGCCGCAGGACCGGTTGACGCTGCCGGAGGTGAAGGGTAATTTCCTGGGCACGCTGACGGAAGCCAGGCGGGAGACGGATGTGGTGAGCGACGGGGCGGTGGTGATTGCGGCCATTACGTCTTGCACGAACACTTCGAATCCATCGGTGATGCTGGGTGCGGGGCTGGTGGCGAAGAAGGCCGTGGAGAAGGGCTTGACGGTGAAGCCGTGGGTGAAGACCTCGCTGGCGCCGGGCTCCAAGGTGGTGACGGATTATCTGGTGGACGCGGGTCTGATGCCGTATCTGGAGGCGCTGCGGTTCCATCTGGTGGGCTACGGGTGCACGACGTGCATCGGGAATTCGGGGCCGCTGCCGGAGGCCGTGGCGAAGGCGGTTTCTGAGAACAAGCTGGTGGTGGCGAGCGTGCTTTCGGGTAACCGCAACTTCGAGGGCCGGGTGAATCCGCAGGTGCGGGCGAACTATCTGGCGTCGCCGCCGCTGGTGGTGGCGTATGCGCTGGCCGGGCGGGTGGACATCGATTTGACGACGGAACCGCTGGGGACGGGCACGGACGGCGCGCCGGTGTTTCTGAAGGACGTCTGGCCGACGCATGAGGAGATCCGGGTGGCGGTGGAGGCCAGCGTGCGGCCGGAGATGTTTGAGCAGGAGTACGGCAAGGTGTTTGAGGGCGACCTGATGTGGCAGTCTGTGAAGACGCCGACGGGCGCCACGTTTGCGTGGGACGCCAATTCGACGTATGTGAAGCACCCGCCGTATTTCGAGAATATGCGCGACCCGGCGGCTCCGCTGGAGGACTTCGGGGGGTTGCGTGTGCTGGCGATGCTGGGCGACTCGATTACGACGGATCACATTTCGCCGGCGGGCAATATTGCGAAGGATTCGCCGGCGGCGCGGTTTCTGATGGAGCGGGGGGTGAAGCCGGCGGACTTCAACAGCTACGGCTCGCGGCGCGGCAACGACGACGTGATGGTGCGGGGGACGCTGGCCAATATACGGCTGCGCAATGAACTGGTTCCTGGCGTGGAGGGCGGGTACACGGCGATGGCGGCGGGGGGGGAGATGACGTCCATCTTCGATGCGTCGGTGCAGTATCTGGCGGCGGGGACGGGGTTGGTGATTGTGGCGGGCAAGGAGTACGGATCCGGGTCTTCGCGGGACTGGGCGGCCAAGGGCGTGGCTTTGCTGGGCGTGAAGGTGGTGATCGCGGAGAGCTATGAGCGGATCCACAGGTCGAACCTGGTGGGCATGGGCGTGCTGCCGCTGGAGTTTGTGGGGGGGGCTACGCGGCAGTCTCTGGGGCTGACTGGGTTTGAAACATTTTCGGTAGAGGGTGTTTCGGCGTCGATTGAGAGCGGATCGAAGATGGTGACGGTGCGGGCGGGTGCGGTGAGCTTCCTGGCGAAGGTGCGGATCGATACGCCGCGCGAGGTGGAGTACTACCGGAGCGGCGGGATTATGCCGTATGTGCTGCGGCAGCTGGCGAAGTAGAGCGCGGACGGGGGCGTCGACGCTACTGGCGCTTGTGGGGGCTCCACTTCTCTAATGCTACGCGCCAGGCTGTGGGGAGCAGGCTGGAGAGGGCGGCGCCGAGCTTGTATTTCCAGTTGGGGATGACGAAGAGTTTCCTTGCCGCGAGGGCGTCGAGGGAGCAGCGGACGACGTAATCGGCGGGCATCCAGAGGAGTTTGGGAATCTTGGCGCGATCAACGCCGAGGGTGTCGTGGAACTCGGTGTAGGTGAAACCGGGGCAGAGAGCCTGGACCGTAACGGGGGAGCCGATGGTATCGAGCTCGATGCGCAGGCCTTCCGTGAAGTCGTTCATCCAGCCCTTGGTGGCGCAGTAGCTGACGTTGCCGGCGCTGCGGAAGTAGGCGGCGACGGAGCTGACATTGATGATGGCGCCGTGACGGGCCTGAATCATGGCGGGCAGGACGGCGCGGGTGAGGCGCATGGTGGCCAGGACGTGGACCTGGACCATATCGGCCTGGCGGCCGTAGTCGGTTTCGTGGAACTTGCCTTGCGTGCCGAAGCCGGCGTTATTGATGAGCAGGGTGACGCCGCGGCGTTCGCGGAGGAAGAGGGCCAACTTCTCGGTTGCGGCCGGGTCCGCCAGATCGCAGGGGTAGATCTCAGTGGTGGGGCCGAGGGTGCGGCTGAGTTGTTCGAGGCGGGCGGCACGGCGGGCGACGAGGAGGAGGCTGTAGCCGCGGGCGGCGAGTTGGCGGGCGAAGACCTCGCCGAGGCCGCTGGAGGCTCCGGTGATGACGGCGAGAGGTGGTGTGAGTTCAATACTTCCGCCTGCTATGATCGCACTGATGGAAGCCCAGGCTCTGCATCTGCATTCGTATTTTCTGTTCCCGTTTTCGATCGACAAAGAAGCGGTGATGCAGGACCACCAACGTGTGTGGGGCGAGAAGGAACACTGGATCGACGGGCTGGACGAATGGATCGCCGGTCATGGCAGCGCGGCGGGTGCGCCGGTGGCGGGCAAGCTGGGCAAGTGGCAGAGGGACGCGTTC
>JBBQLF010000343.1:0-5736 GCA_038327695.1 Bryobacterales bacterium | reverse complement strand
TGCGCCGCAGGAATGCCTCGTCGCCGAGCTGTTCGGGCCTCAGGTTGGTCGAAAACACCAGAAAGCATTCGAAGGGCACCTGCGCCTTGCCACCGGTGCGGAAGTTCATGAAGTCTACATGACGCTCCATCGGGACAATCCAACGGTTCAGCACCTCGGCTGGAGTGACCTTCTGGCGGCCGAAATCGTCGATCAGGTAGATGCCGTTGTTGGCCTTCACCTGAAACGGCGCATCATAGATCTTCGACGCCGGGTTGTAGCTCAGGTCCAACATATCCAGGGTCAGTTCGCCGCCCGACATGATGAACGGCCGTTTGGCCTTGAACCAGCGGCCGTCAAACTCGCGCTCATGGTGGAAAGCGCTGATCTCGGCGGCATCGGAGTCCACCCTGCGGTGGTAGATGGGATCGAAGACCTGGATGATCTGGCCCTGAAACTCGATGGCGAAGGGCACGTAGATGGGATCGCTTTCAATGTTGAGCAATGCTTCGGCCAGGTAGGTTTTACCGTTTCCAGGTTGGCCGTAGATCAGAAACGACTTGCCGGCGTTGACCGCGGGGCCCAACTGGCCCAGCGTGGCCTCGCTGATCACCATGTGGGCAAACGCCCGTTCGAGCATCGCCCGGCTCAGCCAGTCCGGCGGGTTGCGCTGCATCTTCACGCCCACCGCATACTGCTCCAGAGGCACCGGGATGCGGCCGCAGTAGCTGTTGGACTCCAGATAGCCGCGGGTCAACTCCCGGGCGGCCTCGGTGGGGACGAACGTCGAGCTGATGTCACCCATACCCAGACTGGATTTAGCCATGATGAGTTGCTGGCGTTTCATGGACTCAATCAGCGGCGCGATGACGCTGTATTTCAGACCCAGGGTGGTGGAGAGTACGCGGCCTGAGGTATCGCCGCGAAAGTACAGGATCTTCAGGATCATCTCCTCCACCATGGAACGGGGCACCCCCAGATCCTCCACCGAGTCTGGTACCGGCGGGACGAAGATCATCTCATCGGAGTCGGCAGGCAGGTCAAGCACGGCGTCATTGGTCACCTCCGTCTCATCGGTGAAACCGGACCCGGGTTGAGCCAGCCTCCCACGATTTCCTCAAACCACCGGAAGCCGCGCCGATGAGAGGGATATTATGGCGTATATTACTTGGGTGCCGGATTACGATCTGGGTATCGACTGCATTGACCGGCAGCATCGCCGCTTGCTGGAGATCGTCAACCGGCTCAATGATGCGGTGGAGCAACGTTGCCCCCGAGGGGTGATCCAAAGCATCGTCTGCGACCTGACAACCTACACGGAGATCCACTTCAGCGATGAGGAGGATCTGATGCAGCGGCTGGGCTTCCCGGATTGGGATAAGCACCGTGCCGAGCACACTGTACTCAGTGCGGAACTGAGGAAGCTGGAATCGGCTCTGGCCGGCGGGCAACTGCGGATTTCCGGGGATGTGATGGAGTTTCTGAAGTCCTGGCACCTCGACCACATCTGCCAGGCGGATCGCGCCTTCGGCTTCTTTGCTCTGGCTTCCGAAGACCGCGCCACGCTGGCTCAGTGCCGCTGACGCCACCGGGACGGCTGCCGCCCGCCGGCGGTACAGGATTGTGACGCGAACACGCATCCGGCGGCATCAAGAGATTGTGATGCAGCCTTCGACGTACAAGCCGGCCGATTGGATGCGGTGGACCCTGCGCGCTGCCGGCGTCTTCAGCCTGGGTGAGGCGCTGCTGGCCTGGTCCGCACCGGAGGCCCTGGCGGTGTGGCTTGGCTTTCCGGCCGCGTCCTGGGCTGCCTCAGGCCTGCCAGTATGGCATCTGGCCGCACTTCTGACGGGCGCCATGGGACTCGGATACCTTCTCGCTGCCGGCGAACCGTTCCGCCACTGGCCCGTGGTTCTGATGGGCTTCCTCGCCAAGGCGGCTGTCTCATGCGGCGTCGCCTGGGAGATCTCGGCCGGACGCCTCCCGGTGACTTCCGCCTGGTTTGCCGCAGTGGACTCCTTGCTCTGGCTGCTGCCGTTCGGCCTGATTCTCAACTGCGCGCATGAGGTCCTGCTCAGTACGCGCAGGACGGTGTCGCCGGAGATCCTGCGCTTCGCCCTGCGCCGCAAGACCACCAGCGGCGTCACCATCGACGAGTTGTCCCGCCTCTCCCCGGTGTTGCTCGTGTTCCTGCGCCATACGGGCTGCACATTCTGCCGCGAAGCGCTGGCCGATCTGGCCCAGCGCCGCCAGGAACTGGAATCCGCCGGAGCCCGCCTGGTGCTGGTCCACATGAGCCGGGAAGAAGAGGGGCGCCGATTCCTGGCCCGGTACGGCCTGGAGAACGTGGAGACGATCAGTGACCCCGAACGAGCCATTTATCGCGCCTTTGGCCTGCCCCGCGGCAGCTTCGGGGATCTGTTCGGGCCCCGCGTTTGGGTGCGCGGATTTCAGGCTGGCATCCTGGCCGGCCACGGTGTGGGGGCGCTGGCCGGGGATGGTTTTCAGATGCCAGGCGTATTCCTTCTGTTCCACGGCGAAATCATCCGCAGCTACCGCCACCAAAGCGCGTCGGACCGGCCAGACTACTTCTCCCTGGTCACCGGCGCCGGCTATGCGGCCCCGGAACTCCGCCGGCATTAAAAAAATTTTCAAGTCATAGCCGCCCCATGGGCATATGATATTTATTTGGTGTTTTTCCCGGGCGATCTGCCCGACCCCGCATCTCGAGTCCACGGCGCATTGGGCGTAATTCAGCTCTGCGGCGTGCCAGTGCGTTTCCACTTCCCCTTCTGGTTGGTGGCCGTGTGGCTGGTCTCTGTCGGCGTGACCGCCAAACAGAGCGTGGCCGGCAGCGCTCTCTGCGTTCTGATTCTCGTTTTCCCGGTTCTTTTCCACGAGGCCGGCCATGCCCCTGCCGCCCGGTTGGCCGGTGCCGCCCAGGAATCAGGCACCGTCTCCGGCCGGGCCGGGATTGGCGGTGCGCTGGTGCGCGGGGCCAGCCTTCTTCTGGCCGGCGAGCGCGTGGTGGGCCTGCTGCCCAGCACCGCGCTGCCGCGGGCGATGGCCAGCGATGGCCCGGATGGCTACGTGGCCGGAGCCATGCAGCGGGACTTTGTCCGGCTCTCCGGCCAACAGCCGCTGGAAGCGGCGGGCCTCCTGGTGGTTGCCGGGCAGGCCCTGGTCTGCGCCGAAGACCGCCTGGCGGGCATCCTGACGGCGAAAAACCTGAGTGAGTTTTTGATCCTGCGCCAAATCCGGCGACCGGAAGGTAGTGTGAATGGCTAAACCAGATGTACTGATCGTGGGCGCAGGCCTGGCGGGCCTGTGCTGCGCCCGCAAACTGCAGGCAGAAGGCGTCTCTTTCCGGCTCCTCGATGCCTCAGACGCGCCCGGCGGGCGCATCCGCACGGACCACCACGACGGCTTTCTGCTGGATCGCGGATTTCAGGTCTTCCTCACCGCCTATCCGGAGGCGCTGGCCCAACTCGACTATGGTGGACTGGATCTGCACCCATTCCCCTCCGCTGTCTCGGTGCGGCACAACGGTGACTTTCACCGCCTCTCCGATCCGTCGCGTGAGCCTGGCTCATTGCTGGCCAATCTGATGTCGGAGGCGACGCATTTCCGGGACAAGTTCCGGCTCGCCCGCCTGCGCCGGGATGTCCAGGGCAAGTCAGTGGACGAGATCTTCCTGCAGCCGGAGATCAGCACGCGCCAGGCGTTGATGCAACGCAGCTTTTCCCACCGGTCAATTGACCGCTTCTTCAAGCCCCTGATTGGCGGCGCCATGCTGGACCCCAAGATGGTGGTCTCCAGCCGGATGTTCGAGTTCCTCTTCAAGATGTTTTCCGAAGGGGAAGCGGCGCTGCCGGCGCGCGGCATGCAGGCGATTCCAGATCAATTGGCCGCCGGGTTGGGTGACGGCGCTGTGGAGTTCAACCAGAAGGCCGCCAGCGTCGAGAAAGGCCTGGTCCGGATGGCCAGTGGAGAAACGCTGGAAGGCGGCTCGATCGTCATCGCCACGCAAGGGCCGGAGGCCTCCCACCTGCTCGGCTACCAGAAGACCGTGCCTTCGCGCAGCGTCTGCTGCCTCTACTTTGCGGCCAAGGAGCCGCCAGTGGACGAGCCGGTTCTCGTCCTGAGCGGCAGTTCCCGGGGCCCCATCACCACGGTAGCGTTTCCCAACCTGATCGCCCCCGGCTATGCGCCCGCCGGCCAGGTTCTGATCTCCGTCACCGTGTTGGGGTTGCCGAGCCACGATGACCAGACCCTCGTCAGCAAGGTCCGCTCCCAACTGAAGCGCTGGTACGGGCTGGTGGCCGACGAGTGGCGGATGCTGCGGATTTACCGGATCGCCCACGGCCTGCCCGTGATCGCTTCCATCGATCCGCGCCAGTCGCCGCGTGTCACGGAAGGCCTCTACGTCTGCGGCGATCATCGATCCTCGCCCTCCATCCAGGGCGCGATGGAAAGCGGACGCCTCGCCGCCGAGACTCTCATCCGCGATCTGCGCGGAGAGCCGGATCCGGATCCGGTGCTGCCGCGTCATCATAGGGCGCACAAGCGCGCCCCTCGGGGCGACGACGACTGAGCCCTCAGCAAACCGACACGCAGGTCGGATAGTATGTTCGAGAGGACTCTTCCATGCAACGACGTGATCTACTGAAATCCGCTGCCGCCACGGCAGCCGGCCTGACCATCCTGAAGAGCGGTACGCTGCGCGGCCAGGGCGCGCCCAGCAAACGGCTCAATGTCGCGCTCATTGGCGTCTGGGGGCGCGGCACCGCGCACTACAACGTACTCCGCGACGAGAACGTCGTGGCCATCTGCGACATCAACGACAACCGCACCAAAGAGGCCGCCATCCTCTTTCCCAAGGCGAAGCTGCACTGGGACTGGCGCCGCGTCATGGAACAGAAAGATGTGGAGGCGGTGATCATCTGCACCGCCGATCACCACCACGCCTTCATCGCCAACTGGGCCATGAACCGCGGGATGCACGTCTACTGCGAGAAGCCCATGGGGATCAGCGTCGAGGAAGTGCGCACCCTGCGCGCCAACTACCTCAAGAACAAAGTCAAGCTCGCCACCCAGCACGGCACCCAGCGCCACGCGTATCCGAACTTTGAGCGCCTGCGCGAACTCATCCTCGATGGCGCCATCGGCGAGCTCAAAACCGTCCACGGCTGGGACGCCCGCCAATTGCCGCGCCCCGGTTATCCCGTGGCCGAAGGCATGGCACCGTCTTTCCTGCACTACGAACAGTGGATCGGGCCCTCCCCCTATCACCCCTACAGCCCACAGTACTTCGGCGGCTCCAACGGTCTGAACTGCCTGTTCTGGAACATGTATCGTGATTTTGGAGTCGGCCAGATGGGCGACATGGGCGCCCACACGATGGACCTGCTCTGGAACGCCGTCGATGCCGGCGCGCCTTCGTCCATTGAAGTGGATCAGGAAGTCACCGACAAGTACAACCCGGACATCACGCCCGTCAAACTGAAGGCCCACTTTGCCCATCCCGCCAATAGTTGGCGCGGGCCGATTGAGATCGTCTGGTATCAGGGCGGCCTGAAACCCACCGCCCCCAAGGGCTACATCGATCTCTCCCGCGTCGGCAACGGCGCCATCTTCGAAGGCACCAAGGGCACCATCTTCGCCGATTTCACTACGCGCGTCATCATCCCCAACAACGACGACGGCGATCTCACCTACTACAAGCGCCGCGCCGCCAGCGACACGTTGCCCCTCATC
>JBBQLF010000342.1:0-5736 GCA_038327695.1 Bryobacterales bacterium | reverse complement strand
GCTGGGCGAGGAGGTCAGCGTCTGCCGGCTGGACGGGCAGGTGCATCTGACCAAGATCACGCGCATGTACACGTTTGAGGGCCTGAAGCGGGTGGATGAGACCATCGCCGGACCGGGCGACATTCTGGCCATCGCCGGCGTGGAGGGCATCACCATCGGCGAGACGGTAAGCCATCCGGAAACGCCCAAGGCAATGCCGAAGATCCAGATCGACGAGCCGACCATCGGCATGGTGTTCACCATCAACACGTCGCCGTTCGCAGGCCGCGAAGGCCAGTGGGTGACGTCGCGCAACCTGCGTGAGCGGCTGGATAAGGAACTGCTGACCAACGTCTCGTTGAAGGTGGAAGAGGCCGGCGGTCCGGATGCGTTCCAGGTGATGGGCCGCGGCGAGCTGCAGTTGGCCATCCTGATCGAGATGATGCGCCGCGAAGGCTTCGAGATGATGGTGGGCAAGCCGCAGATTCTCACCAGAACCGTGGACGGAAAGGTGATGGAGCCGCAGGAACTGCTGCTGGTGGACGTGCCGGAGCAGTACGTGGGCGTGGTCATCGAGAAGATGGGCATGCGCAAGGGCAAGATGGCCAAGATGGTGAATCATGGCTCGGGCCGGGTGCGGCTGGAGTTTCTGATCCCGTCTCGCGGGCTGATCGGGTTGCGCGGTGAGATGATGACGGACACGCGCGGCACAGGCATTCTGAATTCGCTGTTCCAGGCTTACGTGGAGTGGCAGGGCGATATCCCGATGCGCACGACCGGCGCGCTGATCTCGGATCGGCAGGGCAGGACGACGGGCTACGCCATCTTCAATCTGCAGGAACGGGGCGAGATGTTCGTCGAGCCGGGCATGGAGGTTTACGAGGGCATGCTGGTGGGCGAGAACGCGCGCTGGGATGACTTGAACGTGAACATCGTCAAGGAGAAGAAACTGACGAATATGCGGGCGGCGAGCGCGGACGAGGCGATTCGCCTGGTGCCGCCGCGGTTGTTGAATCTGGAGCAGGCCATCGAGTTCATCAACGACGACGAGTGGGTGGAAGTGACGCCGAAGTCCATCCGGCTGCGGAAGAAGGTTCTGAAGCAGAATCAGCGGTAGGGAGTTTACTCCGCGAGTTCTAGAAACTGGGCCGGGGTGACGATGCGGACACCCCGGAATGGATCGAGGCGGAGCAGGGCGCGGTCTCCGGTGACGATGATGCTGGCCTCCGCGGCCACCGCGCACTCCAGGACTCTGTCGTCATCAGGATCGGTGCAGGCGGAGACGACTTCCGCCGGTATGATAAATTGACAGAGTTCCTGTAGCCGCCGACCCGTCCGTTCGGCCTCCCCAGGCGAGTGGTTAAATCGGTCAGTCAGTGTTCGTCGAACCTCGATGAGTATGGGAGTGGAGATACACAGCTCGTACGGTCGAGTCGAAGCAAGCATGAACGCACTATGCGGGACGCCACCGAAAATGAGCGCGGAGATGTAGACGTTCGTGTCCAGAACGACCCGAATAATCACTTCCCGGATACCACACCCTTTGCCGCCGCCCGAGTCCGCTTCCGCCGCTCACTTCGAATGATGCGGACAACATCCTGTTCAGTGCGAACGCCGGCTTCCCGCCCCTTCTGCGCAGCCAGTGCGAAAATCTCATCCCACTCCCGGCGTTCCCTTTGGTAGGCGCGCAGCGCTTCACGCATGAGTTCGCTCATGGTTCGCTGCTCTTCCCTGGCGATGAGTTGGGCGGCGGCCAGTGTCTCTAATGGCAGTGAGATCGAGACGACTTTGGTGCTTCGCATGGTGGCTCCCGGTACTGATTGTCATACTCAGTATGACTCATGTCGCGGCACTCCGGTAGAAGCCTGGGCCCGATTGCCGTAGACTGTCCTCAGTATGGATCGCAGAACCTTCCTCATGAGCACAGGCACGGCCATGGCCGCCGCTGACAGAGTTCGCGTTGGCGTCATCGGCAGCGGGGGGCGCGGGCAACTGCTCACGGCCGAATTCAAAGAGATCGGCGCCGAGATGGCCGCCGTGTGCGACGTCTATGAGCCCAACCTCCAGGCCGGGCTGAAGAAGGCCAGCACTGGGGCGCGGGCGCACTCCGACTACCGCCGGATGCTCGAAGACAAAACCCTGGACGCCGTCATCGTCTCCGCGCCCGACCACTGGCACGCGCGCATGGCCATCGATGCCGTCCAGGCCGGCAAGGACGTCTACATCGAGAAGCCGATGGCGCACACCATTCCGGAGGCGTTCGATATCGTGGCGGCCGTGCGGCGCTCCAAACAGATCGTCCAGGTGGGCACGCAGCGGCGCAGTTCGGAGCTCTTCCAGCAGGCGCAGTCACTCGCCACCTCCGGCCGGCTGGGCGATATCCGGCTGGTGACGTCGCAGTGGCTGAACCGCCAGGACGGCCTCAGCGCGGCCACGCTGCAAGGGCCGCTGGACTGGAACGCCTGGCTCGGCCCGGCGCCGAAGCGCGAGATGGACGCCACGCGCTTCTTCAACTGGTATTACTACTACGACTACTCGGGCGGCCTGCTGATCGGCCAGGCGGCGCACATGGTGGACGCCATCCAGTGGTTCATGAACTCAACGCAACCGCTGGCGGTGACATGCTCCGGCGGACGCGCCAACCTGAAGGGCGCGGAGGTGCCGGAGACCGCCTCCATCATCATGGAGTTTCCCGAGAACTACATGGCCACCTTCACTCTGGGCTACAAGGCGATGCGTTACCACACGTCCCAGGATCAGATCATGCAGTTGCACGGCTCCAAGGCGCGAATGGACATGGGCCGTGAGGGATACCGGATCTACCCGGAAACCTCCAGCCCCGTACTCACGCCTGAAAAGGAGGACATGCGAGTGGGCTCGTTTGTGCCCGCCACCCGGGACCACATCCGCAACTTCCTGGAGTGCGTGAAGACGCGGCGGGAGCCGAACGCGCCGGTCGAGGGCGGGCTGGCCACGGCCATCGTGCTCTGCATGACGCTGGATTCGCTGCGGGCCGGGCGGCGGCTGCGTTGGAATGCGCAGACGCGGCGCGTAGAATCGTAAGTAGGGAGACGTAATGGTGAACGACAAGTTGGACACGCGCCGGGCGTTCTTTGCCGCGGCGGCGGCGGGCGCCACCGCGCTGACGGCGTCGGCGAAAGAGAAGATGATCAAGCCCGGCATCAGCGCCAAAAGCGCGTCGCGCACGCTGGGCGCCAATGATCGCATTCGTGTCGGCATGATCGGCGTCGGCATCATGGGCACCGGCCACCTGCGCGACTTCGCCAAGCAGCAGGAGGCAGACTCCGACATTGAGATCGTGGCCATCTCCGACGTCTACAAACGCCATCGCGAGCGCGCCATGGCGATCTCCAAGCTGAGCGCGAAAGACGTCGTCGTGGACTACCGCGACGTGTTACAGCGCACGGACGTGGACTGTGTGCTCATCGCCACGCCGGATCACTGGCACGCGCAGATGGGCATAGACGCCTTCGCCGCGGGCAAGGACGTCTATCTCCAGAAGCCGATCACGCTCACCGTGGACGAGTCCGCGCAAGTGATCGCGGCGGCCGCCAAGTACAGCAAGGTGCTCCAGGTGGGTAGCCAGTTTCTCTCCGACCTGCGCTGGCACAAGGTGCGGGAACTGATCGGTGAGGGCGCCATCGGCGACGTGCTATGGGGCCAGACGACGTACAGCCGCAACTCCACCACCGGCGAGTGGAACTACTACGTAGACGAAGAGGCCACACCGGAGACCATCGACTGGACCAAGTGGCTAGGCCCGGCGAAGAAACGGCCCTTCAGCGCTGAGCGCTTCTTCCGTTGGCGCAAGTACTGGGAGTATTCCAATGGCATCGCGTCTGATCTCTACTACCACCGTGTGGGGCCCATGCTGTTCGCCATGGGTGCCCAGTATCCGACGCGCGTGTCCGGCGCGGGTGGCATTTACGTGCAGAAGGACCGCGACGTGCCGGACACGCTAGCCATGTTGGCGGAGTTCCCGAACTTCATGATCGTCGTCGCCGGCTCTATGGCGAATGGCGCGGCCAACCGGCTGCTGCCGGAGGTCATCTACGGGCACAACGGCACCATTCTGGTGGAGAGCGCCAAGGTGACGGTCACACCGGAGGTGATGGTGGCGCGGGCGGAGAAGAAGCCCACTGAGTCGCGCTCGTTTGATTTCCCGAACGCCACGCGCAACATGAACCGCCTGCACACGGACAACTTCTTCTCGTGCATGCGTACCCGGAAGACACCCAACCTGGGACCGGAACTGGCCCACCAGATCATGACCTCGGTGATGATGGGCTGCGAGAGCTGGCGCAGCGGCGAGATGAAGCTGTTCGATCCGCAGACCAAAAAGCGGACGAAGAAGGCCGGCGTCCGCAAGGGCTACGAAGGCGACGGCAAGAACTATCCTGGCGGGCAGCGGAAGCAGGCGGCGACCTAAGCCGCCCGTCATGAAATAGCCATTCCAACCGCGCGGCTCAGAGACCCGATGCCGAGCCGCGCGCTTTAGCAAGCGGTCGTGCCGGGCCGGCAAGGTCATACCGTGACGAGTCCTAAGCCGCCCGCAGTTGCATCCGCTGTTCCAGAAACGTCTTCATGGACTGCCGGCCGCGGAACAGGTGGACCTTCACGGTTCCGAGGGGCATCTTCAGGTGATTGGCGATCTCTTCCAGGCTCATGTCATTCACCAGACGGAGTTGCATCGCCGTGCGGTAGACCGGCCTCACCTGGCCGAGGCTCAGATGCAGCAGGTGGTTGGCCTGCTTGCGGATCACCAGTTCCTCCGGATTTTCGTTGTTGCTGGCAAACACCGGCTGCGTCTCCTCACTGCTCTCCGTAGTATTCGCCTGGAATTCGACCACGGCGCGCTTGCGCCGGCGCAGAACGCTGAACGCCTCGTTGGTGGTGATGCGCGTCATCCAGGTGGAGAAAGCCGCGTCGCCGCGGAACTTGGCGAGGTTCCGCCAGGCGGCGATGAACGCCTGCTGGGTGGCGTCTTCGGCATCCTCGATGTCGCGGAGTACGCGGATGGCGGTGCGCACCATGCGAGGGTAGTAGGTCTTGACCAGCTCGTCGAAGGAGTAGCGGTCTCCCCCGCGGGCGAGGTCAATCAACTCCCGCTCAGTCAGCTTTCCGGTCGTGGTAGTGGTCGTCATTCGGTTGGTCCCTCCCCTCTGCATGTCCAGAATGCGGCAGGAGCACCCTGCTACCTCAGTGAGAAGAGGTGATCTCACGGTGAGACGGGCGCGTTAGAATTGGAGCCGATGCAACAAGATAGCGTGGAAGCGGCGCTCGCCAGGATCGAGCAATCGAAACCTTTTGCGCTCTCGCTGCGCATGCGGCGGTTTCTGCGCTTCGCGGTGGAGCGGGCGCTGGCCGGGGATCGCGACGCGCTGAAAGAGTACACCATCGGTGTGGAGGTCTTTGACCGCTCGGCCGAATATGACCCGCGCATCGATTCCATCGTCCGCGTGGAGGCGCGGCGCCTGCGCAAAAAACTGGCCCAATACTACGCCGGCGAAGGCACCGGCGAGCCGCTGCGGATTACACTGCCGGAGGGCAGTTACGTCCCGCTAATCCAGCCCAAGGACACGCCCGAGCCGATAGAGCCGCCGATGGTGGCTTTGAGTAGCGGCCAGGCGCTGCTGGTGCTGCCGCTGACATCCTCCCCGGAGGGAGGTGAGGCGGAGTTCTTCGCCGACGGCTTGACGGAGGAGCTGATCAACGAGCTTTCCCAGGTGGAAGGTC
>JBBQLF010000341.1:0-5742 GCA_038327695.1 Bryobacterales bacterium | reverse complement strand
GCGCCTTCGTCCGTGCGCCGGTCGCCGGGCTGCGGCCGCTGCGGGCCAAAAGTGAGGCGGACGCCCTCGTCCGCGCGCGACCCCCACGTCGCGCTTCTGCCATGATTGCCAATTGTTGGAGCGGACAGGACTTGGCATCATGCCGCACGCCCGCAAACTCGGTGGCGCCAACGGCGGGTTCTTCTGGGCCGCGCTCGCCCTGCTGTCCGTGTGTGCGTTCCTGCAGGTGACCTCCATCCGGCAGGAATCGCAAACGTGGGACGAGGCCATTGAGATGGCCAGTGGCTATCGATACCTGAAGACGGGCGAGTACCGTTTCTTTCTGGAGCACCCGCCGCTGGGCCGGATCGTGGTGGCGCTGCCGCTCCTGCTGTTCAATCCCGAGTTGCCCGTGGAAGACCCGCAAGGGGGTGGGGAGACCCACGTGCGGTACGGAGCTGCGTTCCTCTACCGGAATCGGGTTCCTGCCGATACGCTCCTTCTGGCGGCGCGCGGTGTGACCATCGCCGTGACATTGGCGTTGGGCCTGGCCTTGGCGCTCTGGGTGAAACGTACATGGGGCGCTGTGCCGGCGCTGCTCGCGCTGGCGATGTACGTTTTCGATCCGAACATCCTGGCACAGGGCCGCTATACGAAGTTGGGCTTGCTGCTGACCCTGCTCTGCTTTCTCGCTTGCGTGGCATGGACGGACTACCTGGACAAGCCCTGCAAGCGGCGCCTGCTCGCAGCCGGGCTTCTGTTTGGCCTGGCCATCTCCACGAAGTACCCGGCCTTCTTCCTGGTGCCAGTGTTTGTAATCCTGGCGCTGGTTCATGGCTGGCGGCGGCGCGCATTCCCATGGAAATCGTGGGCACTGGCCCATTGCGCCGTCTTTGGCCTGGGCGCGGCCATCCTGTTGGCCATGTACGCGCCGGAGTGGCAGGCGCTGCTGCCTCGCACTCGAAGCATGGCGATCCAGTGGGGGCCGGCGCAGTCGCTGCGGTCCCAGGTGGATCAGACGGCACTGGCGGGCCGCGCCATCGCCTGGACCGGCTCGAAGCTCGGGCTGCGCCGCCACTCCATGCTCGTGGGGCTGGCGGACTTTGCCGCTTACAATCAAAGCGGCCACGAGGCGTATCTGTTGGGCATGCATGCAGACCGCGGCTGGTGGTACTTCCATCCGGTGGCGTTCGCCGTCAAAACTCCGGTGGCGAGCCTGCTGTTGATCGCGCTGGCGGCGTGGGCCGCGATGCGGCGGCGCGGCGGCTGGCGCGAGATTCCGTTCGCCGTCTGGACCATGGCTGTCCCCCTGACGGTCTACGTCGCCATCTGCCTCGCCAGCCGCGTGCACACCGGGCTGCGGCATCTCCTGCCCACCTATCCATTCCTGTTCGCTATTCCTGTTCGCTATTCCTGTTCGCCCTGGTAGCGGCCGGGTTGAGCGGCATCCGGTGGCGATTGCCGGTGGTGGCGCTGGTGTGCGCCTCGGCCCTGGAAACGGTGTCCGTTTACCCTCATTTCACGGCGTTCTTCAACCAGGCGGCCGGAGGCCCGGCGCAGGGTGCCAACTATCTCGTGGACTCCAGCCTGGACTGGGGGCAAGACCTCAAGAAGCTGAAGACGTACATGGATTAGCACAGCATCCTGAAGGTCTGCCTGTCGTACTTCGGCACCGCCGAGCCCGGCTACTACGGCATCAACTTCGAACCGCTTGCATCGGCGGAGACCGCGTCGCGCACCTGCGTGTTGGCTGTCAGCGCAACGTACCTGCACGGCGTGTACGTGCCGCCTTCTCTGTTCGCCTGGCTCAGAGAGCGCACTCCGGCCGCGCTTGTGGGCTATTCCTTCTTCGTTTACGACTTGCGTTCCAAGCCCAGCCGCTCCAGGTAGCGGACCACCGCATCGATGCCCTGATAGAAGTTCGGCAGATGGAACTTCTCATTGGGCGAATGCAGATTGTCGTCCGGCAATCCGAATCCCATCAGCACGCTGGGCATCGCCATGTGCGTCTGGAACAGTCCGACAATCGGGATGGAACCGCCGCTGCGCATGTAGACCGTCTTGCGGCCGAACACTTCCTCCATCGCCAGCGCGGCGGCGCGGATGAACGCGTTGTCCGGATCCACCAGAGACGGGCCCGCCCCATGCAGCAGCTTAAACTCCGCCGTCACGCCACGCGGCGTCGCTTGCTGAACCGCCGCCTGGAGCTGTTCGATGGCCTCCGCCGGCCGCATGTCCGCCACCAGCCGCATGGAGAGTTTCGCCACGGCGCGGGCCGGAATCACGGTCTTGGCGCCGTCGCCAGTGAAGCCGCCGCGGATGCCGTGGACCTCCAGCGTGGGCCGCGCCCAAGTCCGGTCAAATACGGAGAAGCCAGGCTCGCCGGTGAGCGCCACCGAGCCGACCTCGTTCTCCAGGTACGCCTGCTCGTCGAACGGCAGGCTGGCCCACGCCTCCTTCTCCGCCGGCGCAGGCGGCAGCACGCGGTCATAGAAGCCCGGAATGCGAATGTGGCCGTCGCGGTCCTTGAGCGCGCAGAGGATCTCGGCGATGGCCATGATCGGATTCGGCGCCGCACCGCCATAGACGCCGCTATGCAGATCCTGCCGCGCACCCTGCACATGCAACTCGCCATACACGATGCCGCGCAGGCCCGTGCAGATAGTCGGCATGCCCTCGGCGAACATCTCGCTATCGCAGATCACCACGGCGTCGGCGGCGAGCTGCGCCGGCTTCTCGCTCACGTAGGCCTCAATCGTTTCGCCGCCGGATTCTTCCTCGCCCTCGATCAGGAACTTCACGTTGATCGGGAGCTTGCCGTCGCGCTGCATGATCCACTCCACGGCCTTCACCAGAATCCAAGTCTGCCCCTTGTCGTCGGTGGCGCCGCGCGCGTAGATGTTGTTGTCGCGGATGTCAGGCTCAAACGGTGGCGACTTCCACTCCTCCAGCGGATCGGCCGGCTGCACGTCGTAGTGGCCATACAGCAGCAGCGTGGGCTTGCCTGGTGCGCCCAGCCACTCGCCGTAGACCAGCGGATGATGCGCGCGGCGGATCAACTCAGTCCGCGTCATCCCGGCGCGCCGCAGCGCCGCCTCCACGTAGGCCGCCGCGCGGTCCATGTCCGGCTTATGCTCCGGCAACGTGCTGATGCTGGGGATCTTCAGCCACTCGATGAGCTGTGCCAGCGCCTCTTTCTTGAAGCTATTGAGATCGGGCATGAATCCAACCTTTCGTCCGCTAGAATACCGTTCCTGCCTCCTCTATGCACACCAACCGGCTGATCCACGAGAAGAGTCCCTATCTGCTGCAGCACGCCCACAATCCCGTGGATTGGTACCCCTGGGGCGAGGAGGCGTTCGCCAAAGCGCGCGAACAGGACAAACCCATCTTCCTCTCCATCGGCTACTCGACGTGCCATTGGTGCCACGTCATGGAGCGCGAGTCGTTTGAGCAGGAGCACATCGCGGCCATTCTTAACCAGCATTTCATCTCCATCAAAGTGGATCGCGAAGAACGCCCCGACGTGGATCGCGTCTACATGCTCTTCGTCCAGGCCACCACCGGCAGCGGCGGCTGGCCGATGTCCGTATGGCTGACTCCGGAGCTGAAGCCGTTCTATGGCGGCACCTACTTTCCACCGGACAATCGCTACGGCCGGCCCGGTTTCTCGCACATGCTGCTTCAGCTCGCCGCGGCGTGGCGCGAGCAGCGCGCCAATCTGGTGGACTCCAGCGTCAACATCCTGGCCGAGCTGGATAACCACGCCTCGGTTGGTGCCAGCGCAGAAACCGTCAAAACGGACGCGCTAGATGCCTGTTTTCGCTACTTTCAGCGCACTTTTGACACCAAATTGGGCGGTTTTGGCAACGCGCCGAAGTTTCCGCGCCCTTCCGTGCTGAACTTTCTCTTCCGCTACTATCACCGCACCGGTGACGAGGCGGCCCGCGACATGGCGCTGCTGACCTTGCGGGAGATGGCCAAGGGCGGCATGAACGATCAGCTTGGTGGCGGCTTCCATCGTTACTCCGTGGACGAGCGCTGGTTTGTGCCCCATTTTGAGAAGATGCTCTACGATCAGGCGCAGCTGGCCATCTCGTATCTGGAAGCGTTTCAGATTACCGGCGAGGCGCAATACGAACGCACGGCCCGCGCCATCTTCGAGTACGTTTTGCGGGACATGACTCACTCCGGCGGCGCGTTCTATTCGGCCGAGGATGCGGACTCGGCCGCCGATGCGGCACAGCCGCAAGAGAAGAGCGAAGGCGCATTCTTCATCTGGAGCTACGCGGAACTGCTGGAGCTGCTCGGCCCGGAACGCGGCGCGGAATTTGCCGATGCCTTCGGCTGCCTGCCGCAAGGCAACGTGGAGAGCGATCCGCACGGCGAGTTCACGGGCAGGAACATCCTGTCCGTGCGCCGCCCTTGGCAGGACGCAGGCGAGATCGGCACCCTCCTCCATGCGCGCGAGCAACGCCCCCGTCCGCATCTGGATGACAAGATTCTGACTTCGTGGAATGCCATGATGATCTCGGCGTTTGCCCGCGGCGCGCAAGTGCTCGACGAGCCGCGCTACCTGGCGGCGGCTCAGCGGGCGGCTGCGTTTCTCCATCAGCATCTGGTGGTGGACGGCCGCCTGCAGAGGCGCTGGCGGGACGAAGAGGCAGCTATCGACGCATTCCTGGATGACTACTCCGCGCTCACGCTGGCGCACTTGGATCTGTATGAAACTACCTTTGCGCCGGGCCATCTGGAGCGGGCGCGGGCGCTCGCCGTGGCCATGCTGGAGCAGTTTCAGGACCATGACAATGGCGGCTTCTACTCCTCGCCGGTGGGCAACACGGAACTGGTCCTGCGGCTGAAAGAGGACTACGACGGTGCTGAGCCCTCCGGCAACTCGCTTGCCGCGCAGGCGCTGATCCGGCTCGGGCACCACACCGGCGAGAGCCTGTTTCTCGACGCTGCGGCCGGTACGCTGGCCGCCTTCGCCACGCGCATCAATGAGCAGGCGGTGACGGTGCCGCAGATGTTGTGCGCGCTCATGGAGAGCCTGGCGCCGAAATCCGAAGTCCTCTTCAGCGGTGAGGCCGGCGGACTGATCCGCGAGTTCCGCCGTCATTACCGGCCCTTCACCGTGGCGCAATCGAAGCCCGGCGGCGAGGCCGCGGCGGCGTTGTGCGCCAATTTTGTATGCCAGCAGCCGGCGCACTCTGTGGAAGAGCTGCGCGGCCTGCTAAACTGGCGCTGAACAGGAGGATTTTCTATGTCCCGTACAACCACATTTAAAGGCATGCCCCTCGAACTCATCGGGCCGGAGTTGAAGGCCGGCGATCAGGCCCCCGAATTCCAGGCCGTTGATAAAGGCCTCCAGCCGCTCTCGCTGGCTTCCACCGGCAACGGCGTGCGCGTGTTTAGTGTCGTGCCGTCGCTGGATACGCCGGTCTGCGACATGCAGACGAAGAAGTTCAACGACGAAGCCGGCAAGCTGCCCTCGGTAGCGTTCTACACCATCAGCGTGGACCTGCCGTTTGCGCAGAACCGCTGGTGCAACAGCTTCGGCGTGGACAACGTGAAGATGATCAGTGACCACAAGTTCGCCAGTTTCGGCGAGAACTACGGCACGCTGATCAAGGACTGGCGTGTGGAGTCGCGGGCCATCTTCGTGATCGATAAGGACAACACGCTGCAGTATGTCGAGTATGTGCCGGAAGTGGCTCAGCATCCCGACTACGACGCCGCGCTCGGCGTGGCGAAGAAACTGGC
>JBBQLF010000340.1:0-5761 GCA_038327695.1 Bryobacterales bacterium | reverse complement strand
CGTAACGGTGAAGAGACGGGCGAAGCTCGAAGACGTGGATGCGCTCGAAGTCCTGGCGAAGTACCGGGACGGCGTGAACGAGACTCTGTTCTTTGGCGTGGAGAGCGGCCTTCTCCTGTGCCGCGAGTCGCCGGAGACGGCGCGGGATGGCACCACAAGACCTATCCGGATGTACTACGGCGATTACAAGGAAACAGGCGGAATTCAGGTTGCGCATACGCTGCGGTATGTGCGCGAGGACCTGATCAGAATCATGAGTCGCGGTGTGGCCAACAACGCTCCCGTGGATGACGCTCGATTCAAGAAGCCATGATCCCGACTCTCGTTCTTGTGGGTGGATTCCTGGGCGCCGGCAAGACAACGCTCATTTTAAGCGCCGCGATGAAGCTGCGGGAATCCGGCCGCCGGGTGGGCGTCATCCTGAACGATCAGGCCGGGGACCTTGTGGATACGAGACTGGCCAAGGCTGCGGGGATGGCCACGGAAGAGGTGACGGGCGGTTGTTTCTGTTGCCGGTTCTCCGAATTCGTGGGGGCCGCGGAAAGACTGTTGAGCACCGATCCGGAAGTCATCTTCGCTGAGCCGGTGGGCAGTTGCGCTGACCTCGCGGCCACCGTGTTGTCACCATTGAGAAGATTGTTCGGCGACCGTTTCCGGCTCGCTCCCTTCACTGTGCTGATCGATCCCGAACGGGCCAAACATCTGCTGGCTCAGGATGCTGATCCCGAACTGTCCTATCTCTTCCGCCAGCAGCTCGACGAAGGTGATCTGGTCCTGCAGGCGAAGGCCGATATACATACGGAGACGCTGTCCTGGAATGGGAACCGAGCCGTCCCGGTGAGTGCCGTCACTGGTCAAGGAATCGCCGAGTGGCTGGAGGCAGTCCTCAGCGATTCGCCCTTCGCTACTGCTCCGCTGCTCGATATCGACTACGGACGTTACGCGGATGCGGAAGCGGCTCTCGGCTGGCTCAACTGGCGCGCCGCACTGCGCTGTCCGAAGCCCCTGACTCCGGCCGCAGTGGCCGGACCTTTCCTGCGAACACTCGATCAATTGCTGACCGCGGACCGCGTGGAGATCGCGCACCTGAAGCTGTTTGTCCAGGCGCCCACCGGGCACCTAAAGGCCAGCATCTGTCAAAACGGCGACCAGCCCTCCGTCCAGGGCGTGATGGACGCGCCTCCCGCCCGGACACACGAACTCATCCTGAACCTGCGCGCCAAGGCGCATCCGGATCAGTTGTCTGCCGCGCTGGCAGCAGCGGCCCAAGCCTTGCCCGGCCGCCTGACTGTCCACTCCGCGGACTGCTTCAGCCCCGCCCCGCCACGGCCGGAATACCGATTCACCGAGAAATGAGGACTCCATGAAAATCAGCAGACGTGCCTTGCTCCAAACGACCGCCGCCTCCGCCGTCGCTGCTCCGAACGCCGTTCCTGGTCCGGGACATCCCCCACGCACGCCGACGATGGGCCGGACGTTTCGAGGAGATGCGCTGCGTGAAATTGCGTTCCCTCTAGGCGGAATCGGAACCGGCACCGTCTCGCTGGGCGGGTTCGGCAACCTGCGCGATTGGGAGATCTTCAACCGCCCGAATAAGGGCGGCGTTCTGCCCTTCACGTTCGGCTCCATGCGCCTTTCGGGCGGCGGTTTGGCCAAGCCCCTGATCCGCGTGTTGGAGCGGCAGCCGCAACCTCCATTTACTGGCGGTTTCGGTGCGCACCGCGAGCAGGGTCTCGGACTACCCCGATTTCGGAATGCCGTCTTCACCGGCGCTTACCCTTTTGCGCAGATCGAGTTTCAGGATGCGAAGCTGCCGGTGAGCGTATCGCTGGAAGCGTTCAATCCCATGGTGCCGCTGGACACTGACAATTCAAGTCTCCCGGTGGCGGTGCTGTCGTATCGCGTAACATCCCGCGCCGCATCCAACGTCGATGTCACCCTGGCGTTCTCGGCCATGAACCCGGTCGGCTATGACGGCAAGGCAAAGTTATTCGGGAACATGTCGGATCGCAAGGCGCCATTTTTCGGGGCTAATGTGAACCAGTACCGTAGCGAAGGCAACCTGCACGGGGTGTTGATGACGTCGAGCAAGTACAAACCCGGCTCCTCCCGCTACGGCTCCCTGGCTCTGGCGACGCAGGGCGGCGATGTAACCTGCCGGCTTGCCTGGGAGCACGGTGACTGGTGGGACGATTTCCAGAAGTGGTGGGACGAGTTCCTGGAGAAAGGCCGCTTTGCCAATACGCCGGCGCCGCCCTCGCCGGACGGCAGCACGGAATACGCCACGCTGGCCTCCCACTTCACGCTCGCACCCGGCGAGTCCCGGGTGGTGGATTTCGTCCTGGGCTGGCACTTTCCGAACGTCGAAAACCCGTCCGTTCCGAAGGAGAGTGCTGACTCAATAGGCAGGAATCACTATGGCACCCGCTGGCCGTCTGCCTGGGAGCCGGCCGTCTACCTGCTGCGCAATCTCACGTCCCTCAGGCGGCGCTCGATGCGGTACCGGGACGCTCTCCACGGCTCGACTCTTCCCCCGTCGGTGATTGATGCCGTGTCCAGCCAGGCGTCCATTCTGCGCACCAATACCGTCATGGTCGCGGAGAACAAGCTGACGCTGGCATTTGAAGGGTGCGGTGACAACGAGGGCTGTTGTCCCATGAACTGCACGCACGTCTTCAACTACGAACAATCGCTGGCGCATCTGTTTCCCGATCTCGAGCGCAGTATGCGCGAGACGGACTTCCTGATGAACATGCGTCCCGACGGCAGCATGAGTTTCCGCACTCCGGTGCCATTGCAGAAAGGCGGAAATCTTACGCATCCGGCGGCCGACGGCCAGATGGGATGCGTCATGAAGGTGTACCGGGAGTGGCAAATCTCCGGAGACGACGCCTGGCTGCGTAAGCTCTGGCCCGAGGTCAAGCGAGCGCTGGAATACGCCTGGGTGAACTGGGATGCGGATCGCGATGGAGTGATGGAGGGCGAGCAGCACAACACCTACGACATCAATTTCTACGGCGCCAACTCCATGATGGGGACCTTGTACCTGGGTGCTCTGGAAACTGCTTCGCGAATGGCCAGGCATCTGGGTGACAGTGACGCCGCCGCCCGCTATGAGGCCCTACAGGTGCGCGGCAGCGCCCGCCTCGATCAACTCTTGTGGAACGGCGAGTTCTACGTCCAAAAGGTGGATGAGGCCAGGCAGGCGGCAGCCAAGTATCAATTCGGCGAAGGCTGCCTGTCAGACCAGTTGCTGGGCCAGTGGTTCGCTGAAGTGGCCGGCATCGGCAAGCTCTTGCCGCACGGCCACCTTCGCACGGCGCTCCAGTCCATCTTTCGCTACAACTTCCGGCAGAGTTTTGACGACTTCCCGAATACGCAGCGCATCTACGCACTGAACGACGAGGCCGGTTTGCTGTTGTGCAGTTGGCCGAAAGGCAAGCGGCCGGCACTCCCGTTTGTTTACTCGGATGAGGTGTGGACCGGTATCGAGTATCAGGTGGCGGCCCACCTGATTTACGAGGGCATGGTGAAAGAGGGAACGGCGATCGTGGACGCGGTGCGCGCCCGTTACGATGGCGCGCGTCGAAATCCCTGGAATGAAGTCGAGTGTGGACACCATTACGCCCGTGCCATGTCGAGCTGGTCGCTGCTGACGGCGTTCTCCGGATTCCGCTATTCGGCCCCTTCGCGGGAAATGACCTTTCTCCCGCGGCAAGGTTCAGGCAAGTTCCGATGCCTGTTCACCGCTGGCTCTTCGTGGGGCACTTACTCGCAGACGTTGACTCGGGAGAAGCTGGAGGCGGTGATCACCGTGGACGAAGGCACCCTCGAATTGACTACGTTACGGCTCCCGTTCCTGGGGCGCGCGGCGAAGGTTGACGTTGGCGTTCCGGCGACTGCAACGGTGGATTTGGGATCGGTCGTCACCACCTTCCGGCAGCCGTTGATTCTGGCCGGCGGCAAGCGGCTGGTTGTCTCCGCCATTGCCGTATAGCTCGCATTTGTCAGACGATCTGTCCGGCTCCGGTTGTGTACTGTCTTCGCTCACTTTGTCTCATGTAGCAACGAGATCTCACTGTGGCCCAGGCACAGTCCCGGTTCCATGCGGAGGGCGCGAACAACACTCCAGAAGGGAAGTGTGCCAAGGCCAACGGAAACGGAAGGGGCAAGTGCCGTCGCTAACATCCTCGGGCATTCTGAGCCTTGGCGCTGCCGGCAGCGGAAAGGCTGAACCAGCAGTTCGGGGAGGCGAAGCCGGTGTCGTTGGCGGCGACCAGGTGGGTGGGGATGCGGTGCAAGCTTGACGGGTTGAACGCAGCAGCGGCTCAAGAGCTTGAGGAGAGGGTGCGGACTGATGACAGCTGCCGATAAACACGATTGAAGCCTCGCCGATACTCGAACACGTCCTTCGCCGAGGGCAGGAGTGGGCTCGCCCACCAGCCTTTCATCCTGGCATGTCATCGCTGGTCAGGCCGGAGAAATCACATCTGAATGCAAGACTCGCGTGGTGCCTCAATCCAGTCTCGAAAACCTGATAGTTGTCGAGCCGTGGCGAAGACGATGCCAAGTGCGGCAGGATTCCCCGGGCCGGTCGCAGCGTC
Source organism: Bryobacterales bacterium (assembly GCA_038327695.1). GTDB lineage: Bacteria > Acidobacteriota > Terriglobia > Bryobacterales > Bryobacteraceae > Paludibaculum. Next base: position 1,157 of record JBBQLF010000340.1, on the reverse strand, counting down.
AAAGCTGAAGCCCCCTGAATGCCCCCAGTTCCAGCCGTGTGCAGTTCGAGTACACGGACCCGACGCCGATGCATTTGCGGCGCACAGCTATTCTCGCTGGATAGGCCGGATCCATCGCAAACAGCACCGTCCTCGGCCGAAGTTCGAAAACTCGCCTCCTTGGCCTGGCGCGTTGGACCGCGCCGTCAACAAACGGGACCTGTCAACCGGAGAAACCGGAGATTTCGCAGGTGAAAACACGGATTCGGCCTCAACTCTGAGGGTTGACCGCGCCACCCCGCGATCCGTCATTTCCAACGGGAAAGAACCGTCCGCGCGCAAGAACCTCAAGAATGTTTAGGATCCGGGCGATGCGGGCAACCAGCGCTGCTATCAACAATAACGGTGCTTCAAGTTCGGGGCATCAAAGAAGCGAGTCTTGGCCGTGGCGGACCGCCACTGATGTTCTTTTGAACTCCCTGCTAATCGCGCGGAGCCTCAGCCAACTGGGAGCCCTTGGTGTCTGTTTGGTGTCTATGACCGGTGCTACCAAGCGAGAATCGAGTCATATGCTGAGAATGGTGAGAAAGAGTATAAGCCCTTCGATGCTTATGAGATACCATCAACAGCCTGTTCTTTCAATCACTTAGGGGAACTCTCAGGTTCGAATCCCTCCCTTACTCCCGGAATGTACAGTAGTTTGACGCCGCAGCCGCACACTTGGGACTCAAACTGCGCGTCCATCAGGTCCAGGCTGGCGACGGAGTTCTTGGGCGACTCCTTGATAAGCGCCGGCACCGTCGGCCTTGAATCGCGAGTCGGTGTGACCGTCAAGCATGCGCTCCGGCGCGTTGATTCGGATTCAAGGTTGGCAGACCTTGGGAATCTTCAGCCCGGCTAGCTGGCATGGCTGGTCGCCACAGACAAGGCCAAGCGAATGGTCGCAGCTTTGCCATAAACTGGCGAAGGTAGATGCGGCCTTGGTAACTCCGCCTTCGACAATGCATCGAGACCGCAACTTGAGCAGCGAGAAGGTTTGATCCTAAAAACGGCAGTTCGGCCCCCGCCGCACCCAGTTCGGCGTTTGCCGCCACCAAGTTCCAACTGCTGCGCAGATCATCTTCTGGGTGACAACCGTTTTTGCTGCAACCAGTTGCGGCTACACGTAGATGGCGGAT
>JBBQLF010000339.1:0-5762 GCA_038327695.1 Bryobacterales bacterium | reverse complement strand
GTTTTGGGTGATCCTAGCGAGAGGGTCCCACCCGTTCCCATCCCGAACACGGCAGTTAAGCCTCTCAGCCCCGATGGTACTGCATGCGCAAGTGTGTGGGAGAGTAGGACGTCGCCCGATTAACACAAAAAGCCCCGGCCTCAAACCCGGGGCTTTTTTGCGTCGCATCCCAGCCCCCAGTGGATTGCACGGTATAATCTGAGAGAAATGGACGTCCTCGAGGAGCTTGTCCGGTTGCGCCGCGCGGGGCGCAAGTGCGCGCTGGCCACCATCATCCAGGCCAACGGCTCCATCCCGAGTTTCACCTCGGCCAAACTCCTGGTCCGGGATGACGGCTCAATGGCCGGCACCATCGGGGGCGGCTGCGTCGAAGCCGAGGTTTGGGAGGCCGCGCGTGAGGCCATGGAAACCGGCAAGCCGCGGCGGATGAGTTTCTCTTTGAGCCAGGACGCCGCCTATGATACGGGTCTGATCTGCGGAGGCCAATTGGAAGTATTCATTGAACCCATAGAGCCCCAGCCGGCAGCGATCATCTTCGGCGCTGGCCACATCTCCAAGAGCCTGTGCCAGGTGGCCGGCATGATCGGCTTTCACACGACGATTGTCGACAACCGGGAGTCTTTCGCCAACGCGGAGCGATTCCCCGGGGCCGATGCGCTGTTTGCCGCCGAGTATGAGGAGGTCTTCCCGAAACTCGACGTGAACACCAGCACCTATCTCATCATCGTCACCCGGGGCCACCGGGATGACATGCGGGTTCTGCGCTGGGCGGTCACTACGAAGGCCTGCTACATCGGTATGATCGGCAGCCGGCGGAAGGCTTTGGCGATTTACAAAGAACTGGAAAAAGAGGGCTTGAACCGGGATGCGTTCCGGCGTGTGCGTTCTCCCATGGGTCTTGACCTCGCCGCGCTCTCGCCAGAGGAGATTGCAGTGAGCGTCGCGGCGGAGATGATCGCCGTCCGGCGGCAGGCCGAGTCAAATTGGCGGGCCCTCAGCAAATCGGTGTTCTCACCAGCCGAACAGCAGGTCGCCGCTCCGTGAATCTGCCCCATCCTCAATTGGCCTCAGTTCTACTGGCGGCCGGCGCTTCGGCCCGCATGGGCCGACCCAAGCCACTGCTTCCTTTTGGCGGCGAAACGTTTCTCGATCTTCAGATCGCCCTTCATTGCACAGTGAGCGCGCAGGTGTTTGTGGTGCTCGGACACCGCGCCGGCGAGATTGCCGGAGGCGTCAGACGGGCGGAGAACGCGGTCCTGCTGCTGAATCCGGCGCCAGAGCGAGGACAGTTGAGTTCCCTGCAATGCGGGCTGCGGGCCTTGCCGGCGCATATCCGCGCGGTGTTGATCCAGCCGGTTGACTCTCCCGGGGTCGCGCCGGCAACCCTGCTGGCGATGTGCCGTGCCTGGGACGCGGAGGCATTGGAGCCGGACTTCGTGATTCCCATGAACAGCGGACGACGAGGCCATCCGGTGATGATGCGGGCAGGTCTGGCCGCGGAGGTCCTGGCTCTCGGCGAGGGCGCCACGATGCGCGACGTCGTGCACGCGCATCGGGAGCGGACCGTTTTCGTGGAGACCGGGGATGCCGCCATCCATCTGGACATCGACACGCCCGGCGACTATGAGCGTCTGATCACAGGGGTGCACCCTTGAAGATTCGCTGGGGCCGTGTGGTTTTGTCAGTGATTGGCGGACTTGCCGTGATCGGCGCAGCGGCCCTGATCGCGCCCGAGTTGGACGCCGAGCGGATGCGCGGCCCGTTGGCGACGGCGCTGGAGGAAACGCTGGGGCGCAAGGTGGAGTTTCGCGAGGTGCACTACCAGATTCTGCCGGCGCCCGGCCTCTCGGCCGTGGATCTGGTCATTCCGGACGACCCCGCCTTTGGGCTTGAGCCATTGGCCTACGTCGGTGAGATGCAGGCCCGCATCAGTTTCTCCAGCCTGTTCACGGGACGGCTCAGCATCTCGTCCGTGCGGCTCGGCGCGGCCAGCGTGAATCTGACCCGGCGAGACGAACACGGATGGAACCTGGCCCGGCTGTTGCAGCGCATGGCGGCCGGTGTTGGCCGGGCCGGCGCTGCGCCCAGGGTGGTGGTGAGCGAAGGCCGCGTCAACTTCAAGAACGGCACGCTGAAGTCGCCTTTTTACCTGAACGCCGTGGATCTGGATTTGCAGCCGGTGCCGGCCTCCGGCGGCGCGCTGGAGTGGCGGTATGAAGCGTCGCCTGCGCGGACGGACCGGGCGGAGCAGGGCTTCGGACGATTCTCCGGCGGGGGCAAGTGGCGTTCCAGTGGCAGCAGCGAAGGTGAGATGGCGATCGATATGGTGGTGGAGCGGAGCGCCATCAGCGAGGTGCTGACGCTGATCACCGGCCGCGACCTTGGGTTGCAGGGCAGGGTATCGGCGCGGGCCACACTCGATGGGCCGCTTCAAAACCTCAAGATCCGCGGCACGGTGGAAGTGGACAAAGTGGATCGCCCGGGGTGGTTCGGACTGCGCGGGCAGCAGTGGGCGCTGGGCTACGAGGGTGCGATGGACCTCTCGGGTCAGACTTTGGAATTGCACACCGTGGAGCCGAAAGGCAGTGGGAAAGACAAGCAGGCACTGCCCCTCATGGTTGAGCTGGCCTGCAAACGGCTGTTGGCCGACCCGAGGTGGGACGCGAAGTTCTCATTTGATGAACTACCGGCGCCGGCGTTGCTTGAGTTTGCCCGGCGCCTCGGCGTGCCAGCACCGCCGACGCTTACGGTGGAAGGCAACGTGGTGGGCACGCTTGGCTTTTCCAGTGACCAGCCGCTGGCAGGGAACGCGGAGCTGCGCGCCGCCAAGGTGAGCATGGGGCCGGCTGGGCCACTCGCCATTGAGACGGCCCAAATCTCACTGGCGGGCAATGGGGTGACGCTGGCGCCGGTCACGGTGGAATCGGCGTCCGGCAGCCGGGCGCGGATCAGCGGCTTATGGCGGATGGACACAGAGTCCCTGGAATTCGCGGTGGACACCGACGGCCTGCTGTTGTCCGAGTTGCGCTCGGCAGTGGAGAGCTTCCCGAACGTGGCGCAGTTGCCCCTGCTGGAGGCGTGCCGCGACGGGAGCGTACGGGGCAGCCTGCGGTACCAGCGGGGTCCGGCCGGGACGATTGCGGAGCCGGCGTGGTCCGGCCGGTTGCAGGCCAGCGAGATGACCTGCGAGGTGGAGGGGGCGCCCGACGCGTTGCGGATTGACACGGCGATGATGAGTTGGAACGGCGCAGGCTGGTCAGCACGTAAGGCGAAGGGGGCCTGGGGGCCATGGCGGTTTACGGGAGAGGCCGACTTCACGCCGGACGCCAAACGGCCGTGGCGGTTCAATCTCAGTGTTGAGGAGGCCACCGGCGCGGCGTTGGACCGGTTCTTTCAGCCGGCTCTTCTGGCGCGCCGCAGCCTGCTGGATCGAACGCTCCGGCGCCGGGTTCAACTGCCAGCGTGGCTGTTGGGCCGCCACGCGGAGGGCAAACTCCGAATCGGCAGGCTGCTCGCCGATCAGGAGGTGTTCAGCAACGTGGCCGCCCGGCTGTATTGGGACGGCGAGACGATCGAACTGCCCGAAGTGAACGCGCAATGGAACGATGCGTCCCTCAGCGGCCGGTTGCGAGTAAGGTTGGGCGGAATTGCGCCGGATCTGCGCTTTCTGGGCCGCGTGGATAACTACCACTGGAAGGGCGGCCTGGTGGACTCCGAACTGGATGTGGAAACGAGCAAGCTGGGAGGGCCGTTTCCGGTGTCGCTGCGCGCCAGCGGGCAGTTGAGCGGACGCAACGTCGAGTTGGGCACCGAAACGGCGCGGCTGGTGGAAGCTTGTTTCAGCTACGACGGAGGGAAGGCGGCCGGGCGCCTGCATCTGGGTTGCCTGGAAGCCCAGGTTGGCGGGGCGTGGCTGTATGGGCCGCCAGCGGTGGTATCGGACGGCAAGCTCGAGTTCGAACTCAGCGGGCCGAAGCAGACGCTCCGATTCGACGTTTTGCCGGTTGAGACGCTTCGAACGCGGTAGAATTCAAGGGAGGATTCCTCCATTGAGCACGGAAGATACGCTGCCGAAATCTGTCGATTTCCTGACCGCCGAAAGAGCGGCTGCCGAAGATCAAATCGGGGCCGCCTGGCAACTGCATGTCGAGCGGGTGCAGGAGCAGTTGGAGGGCGGCTGGCGGGAGCATGTCGGGCGGGCGCTGGGCGAGCGTTTTGATGCGCTCCGGGTGCAGTTTGACGCGGAACTGGAGACGCGGGTGGCGGCGGTGGCGGTGGAGGAAGGCCGGCGGGCCAAGGCGGCGGCCGAGCGGGTGATGAGTGAGCGGCTCAACCAGACGGCGCGCCGTCTGGAACAGGCCGAAGATGCCGGTGGCTGGGCCGGGGCGCTGCTGGACGGCGTTTCGGCGTGGTCTGCGCGGGCGGTTCTATTCAGTGTCATCAACGGCGAACTGCAGTACGAGGAACACAGGGGTGGTGAGGGGCAGAGTCTGGAGACGCTGGTTGAAATGCGAGTTCCGACGGCCGATGCGCCGGCGTTTGTGACCGTACTGGAGACGATGGACACGGTGATTGCCATGGCGACGGCGCAGGAGCTTTCGCCGCAACTGGCGGCGGTGCTGGGCGCCGACGAGGACAAGCGGGTGTGCCTGGCGCCGGTGATTACGGGCCGGAGCGAGCAAAAGCGGCGCGTGGCGGCGATTCTGTGTGTGGAAAGCGCCGGAGAGCCGTTGGATGTCAATGTCCTGGAAGTGGTGACGTCGCTGGCAGGGCTGGCGCTGGATTGCCGGCAGGCGGCCAAGCGGCAGGCCGTGCCGGCGCCGGCGGGTGCGTTGATGGGGATCGGTCCGGCGCCCTTCCGGCAGATCCCATCCGAACCGGGCCCGGTGCCGCCAGGGGCGACGCCGGACTGGTCCCAGCTTTCGAAGGAGGATCAGGAACTTCACGCCAAGGCGCAACGATTCGCAAGGGTGCGCGTGGCCGAGATGCGGCTGTATCAGGCGGAGGCGGTGCGCCAGGGGCGGGAACAAGCCCGGCTTTACATGGCATTGCGCGGCGAGATGGACCGCGGCCGGGCGCAGTTTAAACACGAGTTTCTGCATTCGGCTTCCATGATCGATTATTTCCACCTGGAGCTGGTCCGCACGCTTGCCAATGACGATTCTTCGCTACTGGGAGCAGAGTATCCTGGGCCGCTGGATTAGGGCCGCGTTTCTGGCAGGTGGCGTTGCGGCCCATGCGCTGGCGCAGAACGCCGAGGATGCCGTGCCGCGCCTGCGGGCCGGTGTGGAGGCGCTGGAGAAGGGAAGCGTGGACCTGGCGCTGCGTCATCTTGCCGAGGCCCAGAAGAGATTACCGCTGGTGGCTGATTACACGGCCTTCTGGATCGCGCAATCCCACATGCAAACGAAGAATTACGAGGCCGTGGCGCGCGCGCTGGAACCGGTTTGGAAGGCCGGGCGGGGCACGCCGCTGGCTGGACGGGCCGCCGTGCTGGGCGCCCAGGCGGCACTGGCTTTGGAGCGTTACAGAGCGGCGCTGGAGATGCTGGCGCGTGTGGCGCAGGATCAGTTGCCGCAGCCGCAGGGTTGGTTAGCGATGGGGCAGGCCAAGGCCGGCGCCGGCGATGGGACGGGCGCCGCCGCGGCGTTTCAGCGGGTCTACTTTGGCTACCCTCTCAGCGAAGAAGCCGCCGATGCGCGCGCGGCACTGGTCCGGCTGGAACAACAGTTGGGGAGCCGGTACCCGGTGGTGCCACCCCA